>DAIOXA010000292.1:0-2600 GCA_036758185.1 Bacillota bacterium | reverse complement strand
GGCAGAAGTGCATGGGATACCTTACAATGGCTAGCGGGTACAGGAATGGACCTGGCCTACCAAGCCGGTCTGGTTAATGAGCTAAACCGTTCTGTTACAAAAGACGATGTGACCTTAACAGTCGTTTCTGCCTACTCCGATGCCACCCAAGTCTTAATCGCCTTCCAGTATTCAAGCCCTGACCCTAATCGTATTGAACAACTATGGGAGGACAGTAGTAGCTTATTCCCGGAACTACACAGTTCTAAGAGCTATAGTGGCAACATGCAGTACATCGCCGAAGAGGGTATAATCTATGGCCTCCTAAACAGCGAACCCTACTTCTGGAGCTTATTCGGCCGCAGCTTGACCCTTAGCGTCCCTACCTTGGGTATGGAAGTTGACTTTCCTCTGCAAACCATACCCAGCTCCCTAAATGAAAGAGTGAAAGTGAATAAGGGAGTGACCTTTGACGGGCTTAAGCTAACCGTCGACGAAGTAGTGTTTTCCCCCAGCGCTATCCAGGTAGCCTATAGCTTCAATAATATCGACCGTAGACCCACAGAGACTAAGCACTGGAATATTACCCTGCGCACCCCCGATAACCAAGAGTTCAACAGTCTTGGCGGCCATAGTGGGGGCGTTCTGGCGAGGTAAAGGAGTACAAAACTTCCTGCCCTTTGACAGCGATGAAGTAATCGTCGTGTTCACCGGCTTTCAGTATGCTAAAGTCGTCAACGAAACTATTCCCCTGAAGCAAGGCAGCACTGTCATTACTCCTCAAGGAACCTTGACTATCGCCGATGTAAAGAAGTTGGCCCAGGGCAGTGAACTAACACTGCACTGGAGCGATGGCATTCTGGAAAAGGCAGATTTGCACTTAGTAGATTCTTTGGGTCAACAGGGAAAAATTATGTCAGGGGAGCAGATCGATGACGGGCTCAAGCTGGTAATTGAGCACGGAGAACTTACGGGAGAAATCCAGCTGGAGATAGAGACTCTACTGATTCGGGAGGAACAGGATTTTGAGTTAGCTCGTATAGTCCGGAGCAAATGACCTGTAGCAGCTGACGCTTGCAAGTAGAAGCAGTACCCAATAAGGTCAGAGGCGGATTAGCCTCTGGCCTTGTCGCATGTAGCATCAAATATTTCAAAAAACATTATTAACCCTCTTCGAGCTGTGGAAGAGTTCGGCAGTTTTCCGATACTGCCCTCCTTAGTAATCTGTAAACCTTAGCAAATATCCATCTGGATCTTGAACAAGAAATTCTTTCTGAGTAACTTCTTGCCCGTTCATTTTGTATTTGTTAACTGTCAGCTCTCTATAAGGAGTGATCTTGGCATTGACAACCCTTCTATATAATTCATCGACATTATCAACTGTCATTTCAAAATTAACACCTCTGCCAAAGGGATATTCAAGATTACCAGTATTCCATCCATCTTCATGGTATTGTTCAAACATCATCTGATTCCCGCCCAACGATAGAAATATAAATCCATCTTCCTGTCTTTCATATTCCAATTTAAAAGATAAAACCCCTATATAAAAGCGCTTCGTATTGTCAATGTCAGATACAGTGAGCTCAGGAATCAGTGATTTAAATTGCATATACTTTTATCCTTTCATGCACGATCAATTCTTCTGGAACCAGGTAACTGCCTGCTCCAGCATATTAACCTCGATAAAATGGCCAACCCCGGGGAATTCCTGAAGCAAAAGGCGGTGGGGGCAGTCTTCATAATCCGGGGCAACCTGCTGGTAAAACCAACGCTGACTGTCCACCGGCACCGTGGTATCACTACCCCCGTTAAGCATAAGCACCGGCCTTTGCTGGAGACAATCCCTGTTGCTCCAGGGGTCATACTGGGCCAGACGCTGCAAATGCTCTTCCGAAGCTGGATCCAAGCTAAATTTCTCCCGATAATATTCATCGATGCGCAACCAGGCGCAGGAACCGTTGAAGCTGACCATAGCCTGCAGATTGGGGTTGGCGGCAAAGACCCCTGCGGTGGTTAAGCCACCCATGGAATGACCCATGACGCCTAGCCTAGCAGCATCAGCATTGTGCTTTCCAATCTCTTCGATAAGCACGGAAGACTCCTGTACATTTTGAAGGATAACTTCCCAGAAATTTTTCTCCATGCTGCCCGGGGCGTCATAGTCCATGGTCCCCCTCTCGCCATGGTGCATGGCATCAGGGGCAAAAACCTGCATGCTATAGGCGGCAAAAACCGAGAGACGAAAGGCTTGGTTTTCTTTGTTTGAACTCCAACCGTGATAGTAGATAAGGGTCGGCAATGGGCCTTTGATACCTTTGGGTGTTAATTTTAATGTAGGAATACCGGCCAGTTCAATTCGGGTGATATCAACAAAGGGGGTTTTCATGCTAATTCTCCTTAGGGTTCTATTACTATCCCAGGTGTTTTCGGTTACACCTACTACTTCAAGCTAATGGTCTTCGTTTTCAATGTCACCAGCATAAATGTGGCAATGGACAAGAATATGAATTGGAGGGGGTCAAGTCCAATTTTGTCTGTAAATTCCCCTCTGGCAAACCAGCTTATCTATGCACTAATCCGGCTTTCAATCTTGCCGGTTGATTTCCGCTTATTTTTCC
>DAIOXA010000291.1:0-2604 GCA_036758185.1 Bacillota bacterium | reverse complement strand
AGGATGGATATGGCCTCACCTCCTCTGGAATTGAGACGGCCAAGACCCTAGGCTGTAGCCTGATGATCACTGTGGACTGTGGCGTCAGTAACCCCAGAGAAGTTGAACATGCCAACAGTCTTGGGCTGGACGTAATCGTCACCGACCACCACCTACCCCCGGAAGAATTGCCGCCGGCCCTGGCGGTGGTCAACCCCAAGCGTCAGGATTCCCGCTATCCCTTTGCCGAGTTGGCTGGGGTCGGCCTAGCCTGGAAACTGGCCATGGCCCTTAACCCGCAGCCCAAGGTAGAGTCAGCCCTTCTGCAACTGGTTGCCCTGGGCACTGTAGCAGACTTGGTTCCGCTGCTGGACGAAAACCGAGTCTTAACTTCCCTGGGCCTGGCAGAAATTAACGCCAATCCGCTGCCGGGTATAGCCGCCCTGGCAACAGTAGCGGGTTGCCAGCTGGGCAAGCTGGATTCTGGTAATGTTGCCTATGCCTTGGCCCCCAGGCTTAACGCCGCCGGCCGCATGGATAGTGCTAGCTCCGCTGTAGCCCTACTTCTGGAAGAGAACGCTGGGGTGGCCCAATCTCTTGCCCAGGGGTTGGATGCCGAAAACCAGCGTCGCCGACGGGTCGAGGACGAAATATTCCAGGAGGCCCTGGTTCAGGCCCATGAGCAGATTGGTGAAGGGCGTCGGGTCCTGGTCCTCCACGCTGGGGAATGGCATCCCGGGGTGGTGGGGATTGTCGCGTCGAGGATTGTCGAGAAGTACTACCGTCCCACCATAATTCTGTGTGGGCAAGCTGAGCTGACGGGATCCGCCCGCAGCATCCCCGGTTTTGATATCCATGCTTCCCTCACGGCAGCAGGGGGCTTGTTGGAGAGTTATGGTGGCCATCCTGAGGCAGCGGGCCTAACCATAAAAAAGGAGAACTTGGATGATTTCATGGTCGAGTTGGAGGCCTTTGCCCGCCGGGAAGGTATCGATTCTATGTTGCAACCAGTGCTGGATGTGGACTCTTCTCTGAACTCAGGGTCAATTGCCATGGAGCTTATAGAAGAGATTGATTTACTGCAGCCCTTTGGCCAGGGAAACCCCGAGCCCACCTTCGCCTTGGAGGGCTTCCATGTTGGCAGCCTGGACCTGGTGGGACGGGATAAAGACCACCTCCGCCTGCGTCTGGAGGGCGCTGAGGGCAATTTCTGGGCCATTGGATTTGGCCAGGCGCCGCTGGTACATAATATTGACAAAGGCAAACCGATACGGGTTGCAGGTCACCTCTTCCTCAACCACTGGAATGGCCATACATCGGTTCAGGTCCAGTTTCGGGATGTGCAGGGACCCAGTCCCACTTTGTACCAGGGCCGCAGGGTTTTTGATCGTCGTAGCTCTCCTGAGCCCTGGCTCACCCAGCTGGCCCAGACCCCGGACACAGTGTTTTTTGCCAATACCCAGTGGAGCGCCCGCCGCCTCCTGGGGACCCAGGCTGATAGCCTGCGGGTTATCATTCTTTCTCCTGACATTGAGAGGGAAAAGGTGTATAATCTAGGGGCCAAAGATTATTGCTTCTTGGATCCTGCCTGGACTTCCGCGCAACTTAAGGAGGTAATTGACCTTTTGCCTGAGGGCGCCCAACTGCACTTTTTCAGTAATCCCAGCGCCCCAGAGGATGTGCTACGTCCCAATCTCAATCTCCTGCGCGTCTTTTACAGGGACTGGCGGCAGGGGGGGCAGGGGATGAGGTCCAAACTCTTGGGTCTCTTACCCCAAGACCTGGCAGAGCCCCTACTCTTAGAGAGGATTCTCACAATCTTTGCCGAGGCCGGTTTGGCAGGGGAATCCCAAGGGGAGTGGAGGTTGGCGCCGATCCAAGAAAATGTCGATTTGACAACTACCCAGGCCTGGATTCGATATTCCCGTCAATTGGAAGAATATCGGAACTGGTTGCGGGGCTTTAAAAGCTCGGATCTCGACCAGTTGCTGGCATAGTATAGATAAGGAGGATTAGCATGGATTTAAAGGAAATCATAAGAGTCATCCCCGGTTTTCCCAAGCCTGGTATTAACTTTGTTGACATCACCACCCTACTCAAGGATGGAGAGGCTATGAAGGAGGCTTTCTCCCGGATGGGGGAAATGCTCCGGGGAATAGAGGTAGATGTCTTGGTGGGTCCTGAGGCTCGGGGCTTTCTCATCGGCGCCCCCCTGGCCTTGCAAATGGGCGCCGGCTTTGTGCCGGTGCGCAAGTCGGGCAAATTGCCCGGTGACGTGCTGGAGGCCAGCTATGAGCTGGAGTACGGCCATGATACCCTTCAAATCCACAAGGATGCCATAACACCTGGGACCAAGGTGTTGGTGGTGGATGATTTGCTGGCCACCGGCGGCACCGTCTGGTCGACGGCAGAGTTGGTGCGGCAGCTGGGGGGAGAGATCGTTGGCTTTGCCTTCCTCATCGAGTTGACCTTCCTCAAGGGACGGGAGAAGCTGGGGGGCTATCCCGTCTACACTTTGCTGAAATATGATTCGTAGTAGCGCCAATTAGGGGGAGTAACAATTGAGTCTAGAGCGGATTTATGCCAATGTCGCCAAGTATGCCCCGGATTTTGATCGGGGCCTAG
>DAIOXA010000290.1:1492-2612 GCA_036758185.1 Bacillota bacterium | reverse complement strand
CCAGGCATACGACCCGCCACGGGGTGAATGGCGTACTTTACCTCGGCGCCCTTGCTTTCCAGGGTATCAGCTAAATTCTTGACCAAGTGCTGGGCTTGGGCCAGGGCCATACCATAGCCGGGGACTATGATGACCTTTTTGGCCTGAGAGAGAGCCTGGGTGGGACTAACTGCTTGCGCCTTGGGAGAAGCTTCTTTCTTGTGCACCTGCTTTGCAGCAGCTCTTTTGGGCGCGGTGGCACTGGTCTTACCCTGGAGGATTTTGCCCAGGCTGGAGTTCATGGCCCGGCACATAATCTGAGTATGGAGTAGGCCGCTGGCGCCGACGATGCCACCCACCGCAACCAGGAGGATGTCGCCGATGGCCATACCGGCTATGGAACCCGCAACACCGCTCAGGGAGTTGAGCAGTGAAATGGTGATGGGCATATCTGCCCCGCCCACGCGGATGGCGATGGCCATACCCAAGAAGGCACTGACAATAGCCAGGACTGCCAGGACAACGGGCATAGGAACAATTGTAAGCAAGGCCAGGACAATACATGCAAGAGAAAGGAGTGTTGCAATATTAATCCAGGTCTGATGGGCCGGCCAGTGGACGGGACGGCCATTAATCAGGCCGGCAAGTTTTCCTGATGCCACCATACTGCCGGTAAAGGTAACTGCCCCTATCAGAACGGCCAGACTGGCAGTAACTAGGTCGAAGGTCGCAGTGGCGGTAAACAGTGTTGCACCACCAACCAGGGCGGAGGCTGCACCGCCGACACCGTTGAGGGTCCCAACCATTTCCGGCATTTGAATCATCTTTACTATCTTGGCCAAGTACAGTCCTAGACCTGTGCCAATGGCCATGGTGACCATGATAATTAGTAGAGCCGTTGTTGCACTCAAGATGTCCCAATGAATCAAGGTAATAATGATGGCGGTAGCAATGGCGCAGGCACTAATCATGTTACCTCGCACCGCTGTTTTAACCTGACTCATCAGGGAGATGCCGTAGAGAATAATGACAGAAAGTACTGCACTGATGAGGTAGTAGATTGTAGGGTTCACTACTTTTTATCCCCCTTGTCAAACATTTTCAACATGCGGTGGGTAACTCCAAATCCCCCAGCGATGTT
>DAIOXA010000290.1:0-1475 GCA_036758185.1 Bacillota bacterium | reverse complement strand
CTTCACCAACACTGCCACAGTGGTCAGGGCGCCAAGAATGGTGATGCCACTGAGGGCATTCATCCCAGACATAAGGGGGGTGTGCAGCAAGCTGGGCACATTCTTAATGATGCTGTAACCCAATAGTGTAGCTACGATGAAGATACCAAGCAAAATATACGGCAAATGTCTCCCTCCTAAAGATGGTATGGTCAACATAATTCCACCAGGTGGGTAATCCCACCTGGTGGAAAGCATTGTGATTCAGAAGGGGTAATTAAAGCCCCATTGCCTCCATGGCGCCCTGGTGGACTACCTTTTCACCATCGGTTACCAAGATGAAGGAAGTGATCTCTTCGGTGGTATCAATTACCATCTTGCCATCCTTGACAAGATGGTCTACCAAAAAGTAGACGTTGTTGGCAAACATCCAAGTAGAGCTGGTGGGGATGTGGCCGGGGATGTTCTTGATGCCCTGAATGTTGACGGAGTGCTTGACTACCACTTCGCCAGCTTCGGTTAGGGCACAGTTGCCGCCTTGGTCGATGGAGATGTCGACGATTACCGAACCGGGCCTCATTGTTTTCACCATTTCTTCGGTGCTACGATTGCCCTTTCTTTTTGCAGCCATTCTTCAGGGAGTTTATTGGCATAGCCGCCTTCGCCGACGGCGATGTCGGCGGGAACGCTGGTCTCAATAATTTTAGCACCCAAGCTCTTGGCCTGTTCGCTGGCATCGGGGCGGATGTCCATTGCATGGACGACGGCGCCCAGCCTTTTGGCGGTGGCGATGGCCTGGAGGCCGGCAACGCCGGCGCCAATTACCAAAACATTGGCGGGCTTAATCATGCCAACGGCGGTAAATATCTGGGGAACAAATTTGGCCATGGCGTCAGCGGCCATGAGTACGCTTCTGTACCCGGCACAGGTGCTCATAGAGGTAAGGGCATCCATTTTCTGAGCTTTGGAAATCCGAGGAATGCCGTCTAGGGTAAAGCTGATTATGCCCTTGGCGGCGAGGTCTTTGACCATTTCATGGTTGACTGGAGCAGCAGGATGGATAAAGGTAATTAAGTACTGTCCAGAATGCATTAAGTCTACTTCGTGCTTATTCTTTTCTTTGTTGAACAGCGGTTCTTTGACCTTTAAAATTAGGTCGGCTTTATTATAGAGTTCCTCCACATCTGCCACCATTGTGGCGCCCGCTTCCTCGTACTGGTTGTCCAGGAAGAATGCACCTTGGCCGGCGCCTTTTTCTACCAGAACAGAGAATCCGTCGGCGACGTATTTCTGAACTGTCTCTGGTGTTGCTGAGACCCGGTGCTCGCCCTGCATTATTTCCTTGGGGATACCGATAATCATTTCTTGTTTCCTCCTCGATATGTTTTCCAGATGGTTATTGGCTATGCCCATTGTGCCCATAGCTATTATATAGTAAAGAGATAATAAATTGAAGTCTAATCTATTACATTATCCTTACAGCTTGAGATATTTTT
>DAIOXA010000289.1:2354-2619 GCA_036758185.1 Bacillota bacterium | reverse complement strand
GGCAGGAGTTTTGTGGGGGAACAATTGGAAACAATACAGGTTAAGAAGGTCAAGGCGTTACCCATCGTTCTCCAACTGGGGCAATCGGCTTATGATGCTGTGGTCACCCTCTTTTTGGAAGATAGCAGTACGCTGTTTGTGGTGGATGCTCAAGGTAATCTACAGGGCGTCTTGACCAGCAAGGACCTGCTCAAGTCAGCCATGGGTAGGGCAGATTTGCAGGCAATGCCGGTGGAGATGGTGATGACCCGCTTTCCTCAGTTGG
>DAIOXA010000289.1:0-2332 GCA_036758185.1 Bacillota bacterium | reverse complement strand
TGAGGAGGCGCCGGTTACCGAGGCTCTGGATAAACTTAAGCAAAGCCAAGTATCATGCCTGCCGGTACTGAGAAATGACAAGCTGGCTACCGGCCGCTTTGACATGAAGACCGTGCTCAAATTGATGGATGAGGTGGCCAATGGACATTTTGAGGAAGGTGGAGTTCTATGAGGGGCGATGGTTTTAAGCCAGTTGTCTATATTTTGTCGGACTCGGTGGGGGAGACTGCTGAGCTGGTGGCCAAGGCAGCTGTTAGTCAGTTTAATGGAAGCAATGTGGATATCCGCCGCGTGCCCTATGTCAATGATGAAGAAACCATTCGGGAAGTGGTGGCTGAGGTTAAGGACAGTTGTGGTATCATCGTCCACACCGTCATAATGCCGGATTTGCGCGCTTTGGTGGCAAAGTATGCCGGGGAGGCCGGAATTCCCCACGTCGATGTCATGGGGCCGGCCATGGACGCCTTTGCCAGAATAATGCCCAGTGCGCCCCGGCTGGAACCTGGCCTGGTGCGCCAGTTGGACGCCCAATATTTCCGCAGAGTGGAGGCCATCGAATTTGCCGTCAAGTACGATGACGGCAAGGACCCACGAGGTCTGGGACTGGCAGACTTGGTCCTGGTGGGGGTTTCCCGCACATCCAAAACTCCTTTGAGCATGTTCCTGGCCAATAAACAAATTAAAGTCGCCAACGTTCCCCTGGTCCCTGAAGTCCAGCCCCCCGAAGAACTCTTTGAATTAGAGCGCAACAAGGTTGTGGGCCTGACCATTTCCCCCAACCAGCTCTTCGAAATCCGCAAGGAACGTCTGCTATCTCTGGGACTCCGTCATCAATCCAGCTATGCCTCTTTAGAAAGGATCCTGGCGGAACTGGAATATTCCGAAGGGATTATGAAAAAAATCGGTTGTCCCATCTTCGACGTCACCAATAAGGCGGTGGAAGAGACAGCCGGAAAACTATTAGAACTGATAAGGAGGCAGAGAAGTGACGATGAGTAAGTATGTAGCCCCCTTTAGCTCAGGAAGCGCTGCGGATAAGGAAATTCTGGGCGGTAAGGGAGCCAACTTGGCAGAGATGACCCGCTTGGGACTCCCCGTACCCTCGGGTTTTACCATCAACACCTGGGCCTGCAAGCAGTATTATGAGGAAGGGCGGCGGCTTTGGCCAGAACTGGTAAAGAATATTGAAGATGCAGTAGCTGCCCTGGAGGAGAAGACGGGCAAGCAGTTTGGCAGCATGGGCAATCCCCTGTTGGTTTCTGTGCGCTCAGGGGCGCCGGTCTCTATGCCGGGTATGATGGATACCATCCTCAACCTGGGGCTGAACGACACCACCATCGAAGCCCTGGCTACTGCCACCGCTAATCGCCGCTTCGCCCTGGACTGCTATCGCCGCTTTATTCAGATGTTCGGCGATGTCGTCATGGGCATCCCCCACCACGACTTTGAGGCCGCCTTGAGCAAACTAAAGTACAGGCAAGGGGTCCAGGACGACACCCAGCTGGATGCATCTCACCTAACCGAGCTGGTGGAAACATACAAGGGCATTGTCCAAAAACAGGCGAAAAAGCCCTTCCCCCAGGCGCCTCTGCAACAATTGAAAATGGCTGTCAAGGCTGTTTTCGACTCATGGAATAATAACCGGGCCATTGTCTACCGGAGAATTAACAAAATCCCAGAACACTATGGAACGGCTGTCAACATCCAGGAAATGGTCTTCGGAAACGCCGGCGACGATTCCGGCACCGGCGTGCTCTTTACCCGCAACCCCTCCACGGGAGAAAAGATCTTGTATGGTGAATTTCTCATCAACGCCCAGGGCGAGGACGTTGTGGCGGGTATTCGCACTCCGAGACCAATTGCCGAATTAGAAGCTCTAATGCCCGTAGCCTGGCACGAGCTGAACAGAACCTGCCAGCTCCTGGAGACCCATTACCGGGAAATGCAGGACATTGAATTTACCATTGAAAAGGGCAAGCTCTATATGCTTCAGACCCGCACCGGCAAGCGTACTGCCCGGGCGGCGGTGCAGATCGCCGTTGACCTTGTCTCTGAAGGCCTAATTGACAAAAAGACCGCCCTGCTGCGGGTGGATTCCGACCAACTGGGCAACCTTTTGCATCGCCAGGTTGCTCCCGAGGCAAAGCTGGACGTCTTGGCCACTGGCCTGCCGGCCTCTCCCGGCGCCGCCAGCGGCAAGATAATCTTTGACTCTGATGAGGCCGAGCGTTTGGGCGGCCAGGGTGAAAAGGTCATTCTGCTCCGGCCTGAGACCACCCCCGACGACATTCACGGCATTGTAGAGGCGGCGGGCATCCTGACTTCCCGGGGG
>DAIOXA010000288.1:0-2625 GCA_036758185.1 Bacillota bacterium | reverse complement strand
GCGAAAGACCTTGATGGAAATGGCGGTGCAGACTACGGCAAAGCCTGCGAGGATGGCGAGTTCCAGGCCATAATCGTTGAGGGCGCCTCCCAGCCAGACATCCCTGAGCACCGTCACGCTGTGGGTCAGGGGAAATATCTTGGATACTGTAACTATTGTCTCGGGTAATAATTCCCGGGGTAGCGTACTGCCGGAGATAAAGAGCATGGGGAAGTAGAGCAGGTTGGCAATGAGGGTTGCCGCTCTATTGTTGGGAGCGACGGCGGCAATCAGAAACCCCAAGGAGAATATGGATACAATGGAGAGTAGCAGAGCTACAACAAACTCCAGAATACTGCCCATGAAACGAAGGTCGAAGCCCAATTTGCCCACTACCATTAACAAGATGATGCCTGTGATGCAGAATAAGCCATTGATGAATAAATGGGGCCACATGATGGCGCCTGTGCTGATTGGTGTAGCGCGAAAGCGTTTGAGGATCTTGTAGTGACGATACATAGAGAGTTGCAGAGGTAACCCCATAATGCCTGTAACAGCAAGAATCATAGGAATGTAAGAAGGAGTAAGAACGTCAACTGCCCCGAAGCCGCCGTAGAAGGCCTCGGGCTGGTTGCCATAAATGTTGCCAAAGAGAATCAACATCATGGGCGGGAAGACAAAGTTAAAAAACATGTAGATGAAGTTGCGGGACGCCAACTTGATTTCAGTAGTTAGCATGGCCTGAAAAGCTCTCATAGCGCTTCCTCCATCCTGACCCCGGTAAATTTAAAGAACACATCTTCCAGGTTAGTGTTTGAGTTTGCCAGGTTGTCGAAATTCACCTGATTATTGGTTAGCCAAACCACCACGTCCTTGAGGAGGTTTTGGCCGTGGCCAAATACCTGAACCCTATTGCCTTGGGACACAAGTCTGCTCACTCCAGGAAACTGCTGCAGGGCACTTACATTGGCGTCGGTGGTAAAAGTGATGACTTGACTCTGCCCCACTTGGCTCACCAGCTCCTCGACGGAACCCAGAGCTGCTACTTTGCCCTCCACCATCATGCAAATCCTGTCACAGAGGTACTCGGCTTCCTCCATATAGTGGGTGGTCATAAATATGGTCTTACCCTCCTGGCGCAGGGATGCTATCAGCTCCCACATGTCCCTCCTGGACTTGGGGTCGAGGCCAGTAGTCAGTTCATCCAGGAACAGAATTTGTGGATTGCCCAACAATGCCAAGATAATTGAAACCTTGCTACGCTGTCCTCCCGACAGATTGTTGATACTGGCCTTGCCCCTGTCCTCTAGCCCAAACCGTTCCAATAAATCTTGATAGTTAAGGGGAGCGGGATAAAAGCTGGAAAAAAGCCGACATAACTCCTCCACCTTGATAGAGGGGGGATAAGAGGTCTCTTGGAGCTGGACGCCAATATGTTGGTAGAGCTTGCGTCGCTGGGCAGGGTTAATGCCTAGAACCCGTATTTCCCCGCTAGTCGGCTTGCGTAATCCCTCAAGACATTCAATGGTTGAGGTCTTGCCGGCCCCATTGGGGCCGATAATGCCGAAGATCTCGCCCTGGGCCACCGAAAGGGAAATCCCGTCTACTGCCAATACCTCTTTGTAGCGAACTGTTAGGTCCTTTACCGTTATTACCACATACTTCACCATCCTTCTTCCATACAAATTCAAGCTTTGGAATTGCCAAACATACTATTATTCCACAAAGAAGGTGGTAATACCTTCCAGACCAGCGCATATCATTCCACTGCTTTGAAATTATAGATTGGCCTGATGATCTCGACAATCTCCACTGTATCCCGGATATTCTCTATGATCTCCTCCATGGGTTTGTAGACTATAGGGCATTCGTCCAGGGTGTCCTTGTTTACCGAGGTGGAGAATATCCCCTCCATGGCCTCCCGATACTGGCCCAGGGTCAGGGAGTTCTTGGCCTGGGTCCGACTCATGACACGGCCGGCGCCGTGGGGGGCAGAATAATTCCACTCAGCATTGCCTTTGCCTATGCAGATTAGACTGCCATCCCGCATATTGATGGGAATTAAGAGCTTTTCCGCCTGCTGTGCCGAGACGGCGCCCTTACGCAGAATCATATTGTCGGTATCGATGTAATTGTGGATGGTGGTAAATTGCTCCACCACCTCCAGCTTCATGCCTCGAACAATTTCCTGAACCATGGCCCGACGGTTGGTGTCGGCGTAGTCCTGGATTATCTTCATGTCATAGATGTAGTCCTGGAAGAGCTGGCCCGAAGTATAGGCCAGGGCCTTGGTAACTTGCTTGCCAAGTTGCCGGTGGGCTTCCTCCTGATAGAACTTAGCCACCTGTAGGCCCAGATGGCGGCTGCCGGAATGGATGACCAGGTAAAGACTGTCCTTGCTATCCCTGTTCGATAAAATGGTTGCCGCCCCCCAGGGTACCGATACTGCGCCGGGCCCGTTGCAAATTGACATGTTTTAGGCAGCGCAGTTGCCGGAGGTCAATGTCATCATTATGGCTATGCTCACGATTCCGGATTGCGAAGCCACTGGGAATCCGCTCCCGGATCAGCTTGTCCAGTTTGTGCAACTCTAAGCGGCGCTCCGTCAGTTTGCTGACCTCAATACCGCAGCCGATATCCACACCC
>DAIOXA010000287.1:0-2631 GCA_036758185.1 Bacillota bacterium | reverse complement strand
GGATAAGCTGGTGGTAATGACGGGCTTAAGCGGCTCGGGGAAATCTTCCCTGGCCTTTGACACCATCTATGCCGAGGGCCAGCGCAGATATGTGGAATCCCTGTCGGCCTACGCCCGCCAGTTCTTGGGTCAGATGGATAAACCCGATGTGGATTCCATTGAAGGCCTGTCCCCGGCGATTTCCATCGATCAAAAGACTACCAGCCGCAATCCCCGCTCGACGGTGGGAACGGTCACAGAAATCTATGACTATCTGCGCTTGCTTTACGCCCGCATCGGCCGCCCCTATTGTCCTGCTTGCGGCATTCCCATCAGTCAGCAGACGGTGGAGCAGATGGTAGATGCAATCCTCCAGCTTCCCCAGGGCAGTAAAATCCTCATTCTTGCCCCCATGGTCCGAGGCCGCAAGGGAGAACATGCCAAAGTCCTGGAAACCCTGGCCAAGGATGGCTATGTGCGGGTGCGGGTGGACGGGGAAGTGCGTCTGCTGGAAGAAGAAATTGAGCTGGAGAAGAATAAAAAGCATACCATTGAGGTGGTCATCGACCGCCTGGTGGTGCGGGGGACAATTGCCCAGCGTCTTGCCGACTCCCTGGAAACTGCCCTTAAATTGTCAGGGGGCATGGTGTTTATTAATCTTGCCGCTGAAGACAAGGATATTGTCTTCAGCCAGAACTTTGCCTGCCATGAATGCGGTTTCAGCTTTGAGGAGATTTCCCCCCGGGTGTTTTCTTTCAATAATCCCTACGGGGCCTGTCCCGAATGCACCGGGCTCGGCTACCACCGTCAGCCCGACCCGGATTTGATCATGCCCGACCCGGAAAAGAGCATCAGCCAGGGGGGAATTGCCCTCTGGAGCAATTCTGCAGACTCATATTATATGAATCTCCTCCGGGAGGTAGCTGCCGCCAAGGGCATCGACCTCAACAAGCCTGTAGGCCATCTGAGTGAGGCCCAGCGGGATATTCTTCTCAACGGAACCGACGGCACTTATACCGTTACCTATGCTCCCAACCGCAAAGTGGCGCCCAGGACTTATCAAGCCCGCTACCGGGGGGCGGTGAATTGGCTGAAAATCAGATACCGGGAAACTTCTTCCGATGGTGTCCGGGAATTTATGGAGCAGTTTATGAGTGAACGGCCCTGCCCCACCTGCGGCGGCAGGCGCCTGCGCCCCGAGAGTTTGTCTGTGCTTGTGGGAGGCAAGAATATTGCCGAGGCCACCGCCCTGACGGTAGGGAGGGCCCGCGACTTTTTCGCTTCCTTGGCGCTGACGGAAAGGGAGCAGATGATTGCCCGCCTGGTCCTCAAGGAAATCAATGAGCGCCTGGGCTTTCTTGTGGATGTGGGTCTGAATTACCTCACACTGGACCGGGCCTCTGGGACCCTGTCAGGCGGCGAAGCCCAGCGCATCCGCCTGGCCACCCAGATCGGCTCGGGCCTCACCGGGGTGGTGTACATCCTCGATGAGCCCAGCATCGGCCTGCACCAGCGGGACAACGCCCGCCTCCTGGGGACCCTCAAGCGCCTGCGGGATTTGGGCAACACCCTCATCATCGTCGAGCATGATGAGGACACCATGCGCACCGCCGACTGGATTGTGGATATCGGACCCGGCGCCGGCGCCGCCGGCGGCGGAATTGTCGCCCAGGGCACACTGGAAGATATCGCTAAGGTCCCCCAATCCATTACCGGCCAGTACATCAGCGGAGAGCGCTTTATCCCCATGCCGGAAAAGCGCCGTCCCGGCAACGGCCAGTTTGTCACCATCAAGGGGGCCAGGGAAAATAACCTGAAATCCCTGGATGTCTCTTTCCCCTTAAACAAATTCATCTGCGTCACCGGGGTATCCGGCTCCGGCAAGAGCACTTTGGTCAATGAGGTGCTATACAAGGCTCTGGCCCAGAAGATCTCCAGGACTCGGGCCAAGCCAGGCGCCCATGATAGCTTAGAAGGCCTGGAGTATGTCAACAAGGTCATTGAAATCGACCAGTCTCCTATCGGCAGGACGCCCCGCTCCAACCCCGCCACCTACACCGGCCTCTTTGACTTTATCCGCACCCTCTACTCCGAGACCAATGAAGCCAAGGCCCGGGGTTACAAACCCGGCCGCTTCAGCTTTAATGTCAAGGGAGGACGCTGCGAAGCCTGCAGGGGGGATGGCATCATCAAGATTGAAATGCATTTTCTCCCGGATGTGTACGTGCCCTGCGAAGTCTGCCACGGCGCCCGCTACAACCGGGAGACCCTGCAGGTCAAGTTCAAGGGCAAGTCCATTGCCGATGTCCTCGACATGCAGGTAGAAGAAGCCTTGGATTTCTTCGCCAACATCCCTCGGATTCAGCGCAAGCTTCAAACCATCTTTGACGTGGGCCTAGGCTACATTCGCCTGGGCCAGCCCGCCACCACCCTCTCCGGCGGCGAGGCCCAGCGAGTGAAGCTGGCCACCGAACTCAGCCGCAGGGCCAACGGCGGCACAATCTATATCCTGGACGAACCCACCACCGGCCTGCATATCGACGACGTCTACCGCTTATTGCGGGTGCTGGACCGCCTGGTGGAAGAAGGCTCCACGGTGATAGTCATTGAGCATAATCTGGATGTCATTAAGACGGCGGATTATATCATCGA
>DAIOXA010000286.1:0-2663 GCA_036758185.1 Bacillota bacterium | reverse complement strand
AGTTTCCGGCCCGGGATCATTATTGCCCATATCCGGAGGATCTGTCTTCCCGATAAAGGGATAGGCAATTGCTGTTGCCACACAGCCTGCTAAGATTAAAAAAACTAATGCAAGCACGATTACTTTCAATTTCTTCATTATATCCCCTCTCCCTTGGCCGTCATAGAAATACTATTAGGTCAACAGCCTACGCAAGGCGACAATCACGGCGTCAATTTCTGCCGGGGTGTTATAAAAATGAGGAGATATGCGTAATGCCCCTCTGCGGGCGCTACACACGATGTTCTTCGCCAGTAGAAGCTCCCTCACCGTTTCAGCGGGAATACCAGCGGGGATGAAGCTAACAATCCCCGCTCGATGAGGCCAATTCACAGGGGTGAGGACCTCTCCGGGCAAGGCCGCAAGGGAATCCAATAACCGTGCGGTAAGGGCTTGGATCCTTGCTGCGATGTTCTCAAGGCCAACGGCGAAGATCAACTCCAGGGCAGCACCCAGCCCAATTACCCCCGGCCAGTTGGGGGTTCCCGCTTCAAATCTATCCGCACCGGGCTTAAGATCTAAGCAATAGTCATCAAAATTCATAAATTCCCTTATGCTGCGCCAGCTGTACGCCTTGGGATTTAGCCTGTCCAAAAGTCTAGGACTAAAATAAGCTGCCCCCTGCCCTTCGGGACCCAGCAGCCATTTCTGGCCGCCAGTAGCAATGAGATCTGCCCCAGTGTCCGGCTGACTTAGGGGCAACACCCCTAAGCCTTGGATGGCATCTACTACTAAAATTATATCCATTTCCTTACACAATATTCCGACATCGGCAAGATTGTGTCTATGGCCACTGTAATATTCCACCCAGCTAAAGGCAATGATTCGGGTACGCTTGTCAACCACCTTTCTCAGTGAATCCATCAGTCCGTGCTGCCAATGGGCAAAGCGAATCTCCACACCCATGTTCCGTAAAAACATCCAAGGGTAGACATTGGCAGGAAATTGATCTGCACCCAGCACCACATTGTCACCTGGCTGCCAGTCAAACCCGCCTGCCACCAAGTTAATAGCGGTGGAAACATTGGCCAAGAAAGCTATACCTTCCGAAGGGCAGTTGAGCATACGGGCAAAGTTCCTTCGCACCCTGCCGGGAACGTCCCGCCATTCCTTTTCCATAACTGTGCCAAACCCACTGCAAGCATGCAAGTACTCTTGCATTGCCGCCACAACCGGTAGCGGTTCTGGAGAGTTGGCGGCATGGTTGAGGTATATGAGGTTATCAGTCACAGGGAATAATGCGCGGTAATCTTCCATCATTCCACTCTCCGCTCACACATATTAGACAAGCTGTCGGCACAAAATGTTCAAACCATGTTGCGTTGTCTACTATAATACTATCTTCCCTATGGCAAGACGTAAAGAGGAATTTATGGGTTTGCAAAGTAAAATGCTACCCTGTGTCGTGGTTTTAAACTAAATATTAACAGGAGCATGCTCTGCTGATGTAGAATTAAATGTTTACACTTGGATTAAGGAGGAAAAGGAGAGGACGTTGTGTTTAAGAATAGAGAAGGGCAAGTAAGATCAGGTTGGGTAATTGCAGGTGTGATATTTTCAGCTTTAATCATAACCTTAATTACCACCATCGCCATCGGCGTGGTTGTCGTATTGTATTACTTGAATAAGACTGGCGGTAACGTCACAGAAGCTGCTATGCAAGCAGAATCTGCAATCAACATAATTGGCATATGGGTCCAACAAACTGCTTTTATCTTGGTTCCCCTAATAACCTGGAAATTCATATTAAAGCGGTCCCTATCCAGCATGGGACTTGGCCCATTAAAGACCCAGGGCAAGGACCTGGTAGTGGGCTTGCTCTTTGGGGCTCTGTCAATTACGCTAGTCTTTGTTATCCTAGTGCTGACTGGACACGCTAAAATTGTTTCTTCGGCACCCCGGTTTTCCATGGATCAATTATACTCTCTACTAGTTTTTATTGCCGTCGGGTTCTCGGAAGAAATATACGGCAGAGGATTCGTCATGTCGGTACTCAGGCAGACCAAGAGCAAGTGGATTGCAGTACTAGTATCAGCTATTATATTCGCTCTGCTACACTCGCTAAATCCTGGCATCGGCATCATCCCTTATGCAAATTTATTTTTGACTGGGGTTCTATTTAGCTATATGTACTTGCTCTCAGGCAATATCTGGATGTGCATAGGTTACCACATTACCTGGAATTACTTCCAAGGCAATGTCTTCGGATTCCTTGTCAGTGGCAATAGCACCCCCAGCATAGTAACAACTGTAATTGAAAAGGAAACCATACTCAATGGCGGCGCCTTTGGTCCAGAAGGCGGATTGGCGGTTACATTAATTGTCCTCTTAGGATTCTTGTTTGTCCGTTGTTATTATAGGAATACAAACTACAATTTCCTCGCCGACGCAGTATCTGACTGACATCATAAAAGCCCGGAGGCAAAATAGCCTGCGGGCTTTTATCAGCCACTGGGGATTGTCCTCAGTGGCTGATTTACTTTTATGTGGCTCCCCAGGTAGGACTCGAACCTACAACCTACCGGTTAACAGCCGGTTGCTCCACCATTGAGCTACTGGGGAATGATTGATCCGGCAATGACCTACTCTCCCAGGGAGAACTCCCAAGTACCATCGGCGCAGAA
>DAIOXA010000285.1:0-2675 GCA_036758185.1 Bacillota bacterium | reverse complement strand
ACTCTGGCCCTGGCCATGCCTTCCACCAGCACCCGAACGGTTCCGCCGGGGAGCTTCAAAACCTGTTTAATGCTGGCCACAGTACCCACAGAATACAGATCTTCAGGACCCGGTTCATCGAGATTTGCTTGCTGTTGACTGACCAAGAGGATTTCATTGTCATCCACCATGGCTTTTTCCAAAGCAGTAACCGATTTTTCCCGGCCCACATCCAAGTGCATTATCATATTGGGGAAGACCAAAATGCCCCTCAAGGCCAATAAGGGCATAATTCGGGTTGTGTTCGTCTTGCTCATCGATCCACCTCCATCCACAATCTTATCCTAACCCCGGCGCCTCTACAAGTCAACAGACCCCTTGGGCAGAAGCCGTAGCAATGTTCTTTGCCTCCTCAAACAACGCCGGCGCCGTGGCTAGGGCACGAGTTAGGACATCGTTAAGATTATCCACCGGAATAACTTGCAAATCCGTCATATTCTCAAAGAGGCTGAGCTGATTTTCCCTGGGGATTAAGACCCGCTTGATCCCGGCCTGGCGTGCAGCCTCAACCTTGGGGACAATTCCCCCCACAGGTTTTACCCTGCCCAAGATGGAGATTTCGCCGGTCAAGGCACAATAATTGTCGACTTTCTTGTCCGTCATGGCCGAGTAAATGGCCACAGCAATGGCCACTCCGGCGGAAGGGCCGTCCATGGGCGTCCCTCCCGGAAAGTTTACATGAATATCATACCCACTGGGATCGACGCCGGCAAGGGATTTTAGCACAGTCAGGACGTTCTCCACCGAGCCCTTGGCCATGCTCTTGCGCTTTACCTTGCGACCGCTGCTTCCCCCCAGTTCTTCTTCATCCACCACTCCGGTGACGATAAGCTTTCCCTGACCGGCGGCAACGGGGATAGCGCTGGCCTCTACTTCCAGGAGGACGCCCACATTGGGTCCATAGACAGCCAGACCCATTACAATGCCCACTTGGGGAACAGGGGGCAGGCTGACCTTGGGCTGAGGCTGAATCTGGCTACTGTTCACCACCCACTCTACATCTCCCGCGCAAATTTCGCTGCGCCCCTCATTGATCGCCAGTCCCGAGGCCACCTGAACGACATTGACGGCTTCGCGGCCGTTGGTGGCATACCGGGCCAAGGTCTTGACGGCCTGCTCTGTCATGGGCTGACCAATTTTGATGGCGGCGTTGCGGGCGATGAGCGCCACTTCATCGGGGAGGAGGCTGCGAAAGTAAACTTCGACACAGCGGGAACGGATGGCGGGGGGGATTTGCTCCGGCGAACGGGTAGTGGCGCCAATCATGCGAAAATCCGCCGGCAGCCCCTTGGTAAAGATTTCGTGGATATGTTGAGGAATGTTCTGATCTTCAGGGCTATAATAGGCGCTTTCCAAAAAGACCTTGCGATCTTCCAAGACTTTGAGCAATTTGTTCATCTGGATGGGATGCAATTCGCCAATTTCATCAATAAAAAGCACGCCGCCGTGGGCCTTGGTGACGGCACCGGGTTTGGGCTGGGGAATACCTGCCACCCCCATAGCCCCCGCCCCTTGATAGATGGGATCGTGGACGGAACCGATGAGGGGGTCGGCGATGCCCCGCTCGTCAAAGCGAGCAGTGGTGGCGTCGATTTCGGTAAATTTGGCATTCTTGGCAAAGGGCGAATAGGGGTTGGCCTTGGCCTCCTCCAGCACCAGGCGGGCAGCAGCAGTTTTGCCCACTCCTGGTGGGCCGTATATGATGATGTGCTGAGGGTTGGCACCGCAGAGGGAAGCCCGTAATGCCCGCAGGCCATCATTCTGGCCGATAATTTCGTCAAAATTGGCGGGCCGCGTCTTTTCTGCCAGGGGTTCAGAAAGGGAAACATTACGCATATTCTCAAGTTTTTCCATTTCCCGCTTGGATTCCCGATCGACTGCGCCCTTGCTACTCTGTTGGTTGCGGAGAAGATTCCAAAAATAAATGCCGATGACGATAGCAAAAAAAATTTGTAGTACGGTGAGAATTCCCATGATATCGCTCACAAAATGCCCCCTTGACTGATTGTCCATTTTAGTATTGTCAAGGGGTAACAAAACTATCCCAGACTACAAAAGGGCGGGATTGCTCCCGCCCTTTTGTCATGCCGTTACATTGCGTTTCTTGCTACCCCGTTTTTCCTTGGCCACAAATATGGGATTCTCGTCGCTGGCCACCACTTCCCGGGTAATGATGCACTTTTCGATATCATCCCTGGAGGGCAGGTCGTACATAATATCCAGCAACAGATTTTCCAGGATGGAACGCAACCCCCGGGCCCCAGTCTTGCGCTGGATTGCCTCCTGAGCGATTAATTGCAGTGCCTCGGGCTTAAACTCCAAAGCGACATTGTCCAAGTGGAACATCTTGGTAAACTGTTTGACCAAGGCATTGCGCGGCTCGGTGAGGATGCGCACCAGGACCTCTTCACCCAAGGCTTCAAGACTGGCCACGACAGGTACCCGCCCCACGAATTCGGGGATGAGGCCATACTTGATTAAATCCACCGGCTGAATGAGTTTGAGAATATCGCCGACATTGGCCTCATGCTTGGTGCGGACATCGGCGCCAAATCCCATGGTCTTGTTGCCGACACGGTTCTGAATTAACTTGTCGATGCCATCAAAGGCGCCGCCACAGATAAACAAAATGTCGG
>DAIOXA010000284.1:0-2678 GCA_036758185.1 Bacillota bacterium | reverse complement strand
TGAACCGGCTCTCCCCCTGCGGCGAGGGAAATCCCCGGCCCCTCTTGTTCTGTCAGGGCTTGGCCCTTAAGAGTACGCGCCCGGCGGGCAGCGGTCACATCCTCACCCTGGGGGACCGCCGCCATAGCTTCGCCGCTGGTTTGTGGAATCAGTCGGCCCCCGAAGCGGGGGGTAGCATCGGGGCAGTCTTCACCGTCTCCCAGGACAATTACCGGGGCCAACCTTCGGTATGGGCCACCCTGGAGGCCTGGTGGCCCAAGGGCGAAAGGGTGGAAATCCGGACCCAGGGTCCCGAATACCTGGATCGGCGGGACTGGGGCTGGCGGCGAATTCTTCGGGAATTTACCGATGCCGCGGTATTTAGGGAAGGTGTGCACTGGCAGGATTACCCGGGCAATACCCGCACTAATCTTCCCTCAAATTCTACCCTGGTGCTGCTGACCCCTCCCCCTTCTCCCAGCCTGTTGCGCCATCTCTTGGGCCTGGTGGAGCCAGAACTTGTTGTGCTGGGGTATACCCGGCCAGAGGGGGACTTCATGAAGGACTTCTTGGGCGCTATAAAGTATATCTTGGCCCAGGAAGCCGGTGTTGTCTTGCTGGTGGGTTTGGCTGCAGCCTTGGGCCATACCGAAGAGACGGTTCTCGCCGGGACGCGCCTGCTTTCGGTTTCAGGACTTGTGGATTTTCAACTAGTTCAGGGGCGCATGATCCTACAAAGGCTTACGGGGACTAAACTCAAGGCCGGTCCGATTCGAGAAAAGTTGGTTGCCCAAGTTGCAGAAACCATGTCCTTTCAAACCTGGTTGGCAACGGCGTCCTTAAAAGAAATTGAGAGAATCCAGTCCTAGTGCCAATTCTTGACTGGGCCCAGCTTTGATGGTAGGGTTATTTCACCGAGAGGAGGATCGCTGTGAATAGAATAGCGCTGCCCCTATTGGCCCTGGTGCTTGTCTTTTTATCTGCCTGCGCCCCCGATGTCCCTGGCCCCGTTGCCATTGTCAATGGCATCGAGATTTCCAGGGAGGAATTTGATCGTGAAGTGGACTATGAATTGGCCAGTTTCATCCAGGGAGATTATGAGTTGACCGAGGAAGAACTTGAGCTTGTCCAGGAAGCCGTCCTGGAAAGGCTGATCAACAACTGTCTTCTCCTAGAAGCTGCCGCTGCTGTCGGCATTACCCGGGAGACGGTGGACTATGAGGGAACCATCGCCGAGATCATCGCCAACTATGAGAGTGAGGCGGAATTTGAGGCAGAACTTCTGGAGAGCGGCTTTTCCCTCGAAGAGTTTCGCGGACTGATTGCCGACGCCCTGGTAATAGAAGAACTCTTTGAGGCAGAGTTGCAGCTCAGTTCTCTGGAAGTCAGCGATGAAGAAATCGAAGTCGTTGTTGCAGAGTACCTGGCCACCATGGGTGAAGAAGCCCAGGATATTGATCCCGAAGATGTCCGGTTCTATGTCGCCTTATCCCTCTTGGAAGAGATGGCCTATGAGCAGAAAATGGCCTATACCCAAGGACTTTGGGAGCAGAGCGACATCGAGTACTTTGAGCTTTAGAATCTTTAGCCTCAAAGAGGAGAAATAGGCATGAATAAGATAGCCCCTTGGCTGACGGTGGCCAGCAAGTATATTCATCGTGATTCCTTTTTGACGCTGCGCCAGGACACCCGGCAGTCACCGGGGTTTGGGCAGCATGATTTTTATATACTGGAATTCCCCGATTGGGCCAATGTGGTGGCGGTGACCGAGGACCAAGAACTGATCCTGGTGCGTCAGTTTCGCCACGGCTTGGCCGAAGTCAATTTGGAAATCCCCGGAGGAATCGTCGATGCCGGGGAAAAACCCTCTACTGCTGCCTCCCGAGAACTACAGGAGGAGACGGGCTATGCCCCAGCGCGCCTGGAACTCTTGACCTCTGTAAGCGTCAATCCCGCCATCCAAAGCAACTGGTGCCATCTCTTTTTGGCCACGGGTTGCCTCAGGGTTGGCGACCAGAACCTGGAGGGAACCGAGTCCATTGCCGTAGAGCTAGTTCCCCTGAAGGACTTGCCCGACATACTAAAAACGGGCCGCATTCATCATTCCCTAAATTACTTGGCCCTTACCCTGGCTCATAGCAAATTATCCGCCCAGTAGGCGGATTTTTTCTGGCCTTTTGCCCATTCACTGACCCAGGGCATTTTACATAGGTTGTAGAGAGGCAGGATTATCCCACGAGGAGGAAAGATGAATGAGCGATGAAAAATTAAGCCCTTACATTGCCAAGAAAGGGGAAAGCCTTTACCTTATTGCCCGCAGTCAAGGGCTAGATGTCAAAGAACTGGTGGCGTTAAACCCTGATATTAAGGATACATCCAGTGACATTGGCGGCGAAATTGTGTTGATGCGCCAGGGCCTTTGCCCCAATGGGTTTTTGTACACCATCCAGGCCGGAGATACCTTCTTTTTGCTGGCTCAACGCTTTGGCGTCACCGTTCAGGCCCTTGAGCAGGCCAACCCCGGCGCCAACCCCAACAACTTGCGCATCGGCCAGGTGATCTGTATCCCTGCAGCCCAGCCGCCTAGTTGCCTCGATGGGTTTTTTTACACCATCCAGCCCGGGGATACCTTTTTCTTACTGGGCCAGCGCTTTGGCACCACCGTCCAAGCCATCCAACAGGCCAACCCCGGCGTCAAC
>DAIOXA010000283.1:0-2690 GCA_036758185.1 Bacillota bacterium | reverse complement strand
AGTCATTACACCTATCTGGAAAAAGGGGGAAGTATTTTACAAGGGCTATTGACAATCATTGCGCCCCTTGGTATAGTAACCCCGTGGGTAGCTATTAACCACAATAGTAGTTACTAAAGGAGGGTGCTATGGGACTAGACGATTTGCACTTATTGGGATTTAGTGAATATGAAGCCAGGGTATATGCAGCTTTGTTGACCAATCCAGACAGCACTGGATATGAAATTGCCGGAGTAGCCAATGTGCCCCGGGCCAAGGTATATGAAGTGCTGAGTGGCTTGGAGCGAAAGGGCATTGTTTTGACCAGTGGCGACGACAAAAGGCGCTGTTATCATGCCCTGCCGGGCAATATGCTCGTTGACCGGTACCGGAGACAGACAAAGGCAACCCTGGACCGCCTCAGCACCACGCTGACACAATTGGAAGCGGGCCACGACCGTCAACTGCTACGCACTATTCGGGGAAGGCAGTCGGTGTTAGACCTGGTCCGTCAATTGATTGATGGCGCCCGGTGCAGAATCCACATCTGCGGCTTGCCCGCCGAATTACAAGATTTGGCGCCTGCCCTCAAAGCAGCCCGTCAGCGGGGGGTAAAGGAGTACATACTCAGCTACGGCCCCACTGATTTGCCCGGCCTCAATGTTGTTGCCCACCGCGTGTCGGCAACTCAATATCTCCAAGTTGCCGCCTTGGGCCATTGGTTGGGAATCGTTGTTGATTTTGACCAGGCGGTGTTGGCACAGGTTCGCGACGAAGAGGACAGTCAGGCAATGTGGTCCAACCATCCAGGCATAATGTTTGGCATTTTTAGCTGGATCGCCCACGACATAACGATGTACAAATTCGAGCAACTTATACCGGAAATACCGGATATATCCAAGGTGCTTGCTCCTATTTATGATGAACTGGAACCGATGTGGCTTTTGGATGCCCATGAAGGGCCCATTCTCCATCCCCTGGTGGTGGATGAAGGGGAACTGGCAGAAAGCCTCAAGCAAGGTGTAGCACGCTATAGAGGCCGCCCCTGTACCATTCAATTCCATCTTTCCGGTGAGGGGGGTGGCGACTGGCTCCTTAGGCTTCATGCCAATGGAGGCATCGCCGAGTCCGGCAAAAGTTCCCCGGCAGATTTAGTGGTACGCATGAGCGCCAGGGATTTTTATGCCCTCCACCTGGGCCAACTGCCTTTGACTGCTTTTCTTACCCAGGATAGAATTTCGGTCAGCGGCGACTTGGACCTGGCTGGGAAGCTTCAAGGTATTATTCAAGGGAGGGAGTTAATATGACGGTCTACTCCGTGCGTAACTTAAGCAAATCCTTTTTAGATGGTGGGGTGGTGGCCAATGATAACATCAGCTTTGACCTTGCAGAGGGAGAGATCTTTGGTCTTTTAGGACCCAATGGGGCCGGTAAGACAACCCTGGTGAGGATGATGATGGGGCTGCTGGCCCCGGCAAAGGGTAGCATAACACTGATGGGCCACGACGTGGTGGCCAACCCCCATATCCCATCCTATTTTGTCAGCTATGT
Organism: Bacillota bacterium; assembly: GCA_036758185.1. GTDB lineage: Bacteria > Bacillota > Proteinivoracia > UBA4975 > UBA4975 > DAIOXA01. The sequence continues at coordinate 1,160 of DAIOXA010000283.1, read as the reverse complement.
CACTCAACGCCCCGATGCACTGGCTGATTTAACTGTATCGGAAGCTTTGACAATTACCGGTCACCTGCGGGGAATGACCAGAGCAGAAGCCAATAACCAGGCTTCCCAATTGGTTGAGGAATTTCGCCTCGACTCCTATGCAGGACGGGTTTTGGGCAAGCTGTCGGGAGGGCAGAAGCGCCTGACAAGCTTTTGCCTAGCCTTGATGGGCCAGCGTCCTATACTGATCTTGGATGAACCCACCAATGATCTAGATCCCCTCCACCGCCGCTGGCTGTGGGACAAATTGCTGGAGCTCAACCGCACACAGGGCACAACGATCATTTTGGTCACCCACAATGTGGCGGAGGCAGAAAGAGTCCTTCGCCGGGTGGGCATTATCAACAAAGGGAAAATCACCGCCATGGATCGAGTAGAGGTGCTAAAAGACCAGGTAAGCGACAGCATCCGCATGGAATTGTGTCTTCGCACCGGGGCAGAAGACTCCAAGGCTCAACAACAGATGCTCTCCCGTTTGTTTCCTACTTGTAAACAAACGACGCCAGGAAGGTTGCAGATTATAATCCCCCGAAACCATGCCCAGGAGGGAATAACCACCGTGCTTACCCAGGTGGGGTTGGAAAACTTAGAAGACATGAAAATAATGATGCCCACCCTGGAAGATGTATACATGAAACTGGGAGGGAGTGAACAACTTGCCCATGCCAACTAGTACCGGCCCTGGAAGGGAAGTGCGCCGTTGGTTTAGCGTCATTGGCGACCTATTCTTTATTCGCTGGGCCAACATCCGCAATGAATGGTATTTTTACTTCCTGCTGGCGCCAATCTTCCCCTTGGCCACCTTAGTCTTTCTCCGTCTGGTGGGGGTAATCAATGACCCCGCCGCCGCGCTGTACATGACCGCAGGCAATGCTACCATTACGCTGGTCTTAGGTCCAATGCAATCCCTGAGCAATGATCTCGCTATTGCCCGCCAACGCAATGACCTGGAATACTTTGCCGCCATGCCCTTTTCCAAGTTACAGTTAATCCTCGCCTATGGATCTGTATCTGCTCTATCAACAATTCCCGCCTTTCTGCTAGCCTTGGCCGTCGGCGCCTTATGGCTAGGCCTGCCCATCGCCTTTAACCCGCTGATATTGGTGGTTATGATAGCCGCC
>DAIOXA010000282.1:0-2704 GCA_036758185.1 Bacillota bacterium | reverse complement strand
CTTGGTCAAGCTCGCCCAACGCATGGAGGGCAAGGTGGTGACCAATGATTATAACCTAAATAAGGTCTGTGAGCTCCAGGGCGTTCCCGTTCTCAACATCAATGAGTTGGCCAATGCAGTTAAGCCTGTGGTTCTGCCCGGGGAAGAGATGGACGTACAGATCATTAAAGATGGCAAGGAATCCGGTCAAGGCATTGCCTACCTGGATGACGGCACCATGATCGTGGTGGATGGGGGCCGCTCCCATATCGGCGACGAGATCCCCGTCCTGGTCACCAGCGTTCTCCAGACTGCTGCCGGACGCATGATTTTTGCTAGGCTTAAGCACGAAAAGATTAGTTGAGGGTAACGTAATGATATCTGCTATCATCCCTGCCGCTGGCAGTAGTCGACGCATGAAGAGCAAGGTCAATAAGCAATTTTTGTCCATTGCGGGTCAACCTGTGTTGACCCGTAGCTTGTTATCCTTACGGGGCCATGTGGGAGAGTTCATCATCCTCTCTCGGCCCGGTGAGGATGAGCTGTGCCGGGAATATGCCCAGGACTACATAGAGAATTTTAAAGTAATCACCGGCGGGACAACCCGTCAGGAGTCCGTTTACAATGGATTGCTCCACTGCCAGGGGGATTATGTCCTTATCCACGATGGCAACCGGCCCCTAGTTAGCGCCGACTTAGTTAAGCGGGTAATCGCTGCCGGCCGGGAGCATTCCGCCGCCATTCCCGCCCTGCCGGTGGTGGACACCATCAAAGAAGTTCTGGATCACAGTGTCGTCGCCACCCTTCCCCGACACTGCCTTTGGGCCGTCCAGACTCCCCAGGTTTTTAAAAGGGAGCTGCTGCTGGCCGCCCATACCAGGGCCCGGAACAATAACTTCCACGGCACCGATGACGCTTCCCTGGTGGAGGCCATGGGGATTTCGGTTAAAGTTGTTCGGGGCGAAGGAACCAATATTAAATTAACAACACCAGATGATATCCTTGTGGCCCGGGAAATTGTCAGGGAAAGGGAGGCCAGCGCCTTGGGTACCATAAGAACTGGCATCGGCTTTGATGTCCATAAGCTTGTCCCCGGGCGCGCCTTTATTATCGGTGGTGTCCATATTCCCTTTGCCCAAGGGCTGCTGGGTCACTCCGATGCCGATGTCCTCCTCCACGCCCTGATGGATGCCATGCTAGGTGCAGCAGGATTGGAAGATATTGGCCAGCACTTTCCCGATACCGACCCGGCTTGGGCCGGCGCCGACAGCCGACAACTTTTGGCTCGAGTCCAGCAACTCATAGAAGGGGAGGGCTGTCGCCTGCTCAATGTAGATTGCATAATCCTTGCCCAGGCGCCAAAGCTCAGGCCCTATATGGAAAGAATGATTGAAGCAATATCCCACACCACCAAGCTAGAACCTGCCAGAATCAACATCAAGGCTACCACCACCGAGGGCCTGGGCTTTGTTGGCCGAGGTGAGGGCATCGCCGCCCAAGTTGTGTGTACTGTGGAGTCTGGCGGGGATAGGAGGAGTAATATATGGTAAAAGTACGCTATGCCCCCAGTCCCACTGGCCCCCAACATATTGGCGGTGCCAGGACAGTACTCTTTAACTGGCTCTTTGCCCGCAACCAGGGTGGAAGATTTGTCCTGCGCAGTGAAGATACCGACCTTGAACGCTCCAGCGTCAAGTGGGAAGAGGATATAGCCCAGAGCCTTCGCTGGCTGGGCCTGGACTGGGATGAGGGTCTGGAAGTGGGCGGCCCCAACGGCCCCTACCGTCAGACCGAACGTTTGGAAGTTTACAAGGAATACCTGTCCCGACTTTGGTTGGGCGGTCATGTCTATTATTGCTTTTGTACTCCCGACGAGCTGGAGCAGGACAGGGAAACTGCCATGGCCCGGAGAGAGAACCCGGTATACAGTGGGCGTTGCCGTGATCTCACCTCAGCTCAGGTTGAAGAAAAGCTACAGGCAGGTCTCAAGCCTACCATTCGCTTTAAGGTCCCCCAGGATACCGAAATTGCCATCAAGGACTTGATTCGCGGTACGGTCACTTTTCAATCCCGAGATGTTGGGGACTTTATCATCTTTAAATCCGACGGCATTCCCACCTATAACTATGCCGTGGTCATTGATGACATCACCATGGACATCACCCATATCATCAGGGCTAATGAGCATCTGGTCAACACTCCCCGCCAGGTGTTAATATACAGGGCTTTGGGAGAGGATGTTCCCCAATTCGGCCATGTCTCGGTTGTGTTAGACACCAGTGGGCGCAAAATGAGCAAGCGCATGGGCGATATGTCGGTGATGGGCTTCGCCCGCCGGGGTTACCTGCCGGAAGCTGTCCTCAACTTTCTGGCCCTTTTGGGCTGGTCCCCAGAGGGGGAAGAAGAGATCATGGATGTTCCGCAGATGATTGAGACATTTAGTCTGGAGCGGGTGTCCAAAAGTCCTGGCATCTTTGACCAGCAAAAGCTGGATTGGATAAACAACCAATACATCCGGGTTCAGGATTTGGAAAGATTGGCGGACTTGGCACTGCCTCATCTTGAGCAGGCAGGGTTAGCCGACAAAATAAAATCTCGAGACTGGCTAATCTATGTCCTGGAAGTCGTTCGGGATGAACTCAATTGTCTGGAGCAACTTCCCCAGCACGTCAAGGAGTTCGTCGCCGGTACAGTGGTTGTGGAATTCCAGGCCATGGTCCACCTG
>DAIOXA010000281.1:0-2716 GCA_036758185.1 Bacillota bacterium | reverse complement strand
GATGGGGTAACCTGCTGCCGCCGCGTAAGACGCGGCCGCCAGAGCATCGGGAAAGTTTTCGCTATAGGCAATAACAGCGGTATCCACACCATTGGGTGCTAAGATGCTAGCAATTTCCGCCGCAGTTCCCTGACGGTTTGCCCCCCTGACCCGCTCAACCTCGAGTTCAAGTCCCTTGAGGTAATCTTCCACAGCCTGGGACACGGCAGCAGTACCGCCAAGAATGACTACTTTTCTTGCCTCAAGCCGTTCCAATTCTGCTACGGTGGCTTCATGGAGCACATCCGAATTTGTTAGAAGAATTGGGGCGTCTAGTTTATATGCCAGAGGAACGCCAGCAATGGCGTCGGCATACCGGTCGCCCCGGGCCAGGACAACGGTACTTGCCTTGTCCCAACCAGCCTGGCTGATGGCAACGGCAGTGAGGTAGCGGTTAGCTCCACTCAATCTCTCTGGTGCTTCAGCGGCCAGAGCCGTTAAGGGGAATGCTGATAATAGTAGGACAAATGCTAATGATACTGCTAGAAAACGGCGTAATTTCATCTACTTTTTTTACCCCCTATGTTTTATTAGATTGTGACGAGTAGCAACCCAGGATCTTTGGCCCACCTCCAGTAGATTACATAACTGTAGATTATTTACAGTCAACGTAGTATTTTTCCCTCTGGAGTTCACCCAGAGGCTGACGCCCAGGCAAGTATACAGTACTTGCCTATGTTTTTTATTTCGTCAAAGGTGGCGATTACCCTCTATGTAAATAGTGGCATACCTGGCAGTCTTGCCCTTTTCCGCTCCCCCGATACAGAAACAAAAAAAGCCTGCCCTTCAGCAGACTCATTAACAGTTACTGCAATTGCCACCGGAGCAGGTAGTGCATTTGTCCTGACCGCCCTTTACCCCCGGGGCGGCAAAGCTAGAGACCTTGCGGTTAAGGCCGCGGTTCCGGCAGTGGGGGCAGACCAACTCTTCTCCACTTTCCCCCATTTTACACAGTTGCTCCAGCCTTCTGCCACACTTTTTGCATACAAACTCATAGATGGGCATGGAATGTCACCTCATATTTGATTATAATGGATGAAGCTTTGCAATGGCAAGAGATGAGGGGGTTAGGGCATGGATAAGCACTTGACTCGGATGCTGACCCGAGGTGGCGTTATTGCCGCCCTATATGTCGTGCTTACTCTGCCCCTAGGTCAGTTGGGCATGGGAATTGTAGTAGGACCCTTTAGTGTCCAATTTCGACCGGCGGAGGCCCTGACGATGCTGCCCCTCCTCTTTCCCGAGGCAGTACCGGCAGTGTTCATAGGCGTGCTACTTGCCAACCTGATCTCTCAGTTTGGCTGGATAGATGTGGTCTTTGGCAGCCTCATTACCCTAGTTGCTGCGCTGGTGACCAGAAAGACCCGGGGCAGCATCGTCGCCTGGCTCAGCCCGGTGGTCTTTAATGCCCTGTTCATCAGCGTGTATGTCGCCTGGTTCATTGCCGGAAAATGGGGGACGGGGGCTTACTGGCTAGCTTATATCCAGAATGCCATATCCATAGGAGTTAGCCAAACTCTGGTGGTGTTTGGGCTGGGAATTCCCCTGGTGGCCCTTGTGCGGAAGGTCTTTTTCCAGGAGTACTGAGGAGTGTAGGGCGATGGTTAGTAGAAATCTCACTTGGGCCCTCACCTCCCGGCGAAGTTTAGTAATATTAACGCCTGGTTCTGCGATAGAACACTACTATCAAAGGAATAAATATAACCAGCAACACACTGAAAGCCAGTAATGCAAAGGGAAAGCCTCTGGATTCCAATGGGAACTCAAGGGCAACGGTGTTACCCTGGCTCTTTTCATTGCCTTCTCCAGGGGTGGGAGTAAGCAGGTAGAACCACTCCTCCCCCCCATCGGGTATGGGTCCCAGGCTTACATCCTGGGGTATGGTAACGGGGGGCACGCTGTCGGCTACCTTGCCATTGGGGCGGGAGAGGATTATCGGTTCGCCGTCGCGGCTGATCCTGAAATTGGTGTGCAAAGGCCCTTCGGTCCTATTCTTTGCGGAAGCCCAAACTAAGAGGAATTCTCCCGGCTCAATAATAACCTCGGGGAATTTCCATTTTAATGGATCTTCTTCATCGTCAGATAGATAGTAGCCCCGGAGGTTAACTGATCGGGCGCCAGTGTTATATAGCTCAATCCAATCCTCATAGTCCCCATCTTCATCGACAATGGTCTCACCATTGGACGCCATGATCTCGTTTATGCGCACATCAGACCCCACACATCCCGACAGCAGTAGCAACACCAGCAACAGATTGATAATTACAATTGGCCGGTTCATCAATTATAACTCCAAGCGGGGGTTGTGACATCGGGGCAGGCAAGTTCGATTCCCTGAACATACTTGCTGTTGGCGGTATATTTCAGGCCGTATCTGAGCATGAGGTTTACCAACATTGGCGGACGCTGATTGCGACACTTTACTTCCATGATTACATAATTGGCATAGTGATCCCGCCAGTGGGGTCTTGCGGGATAGAGCTGGGCGGCGGCGAAACTGCGCACCCCATGGTCAAAGGTTACCCGGTAGCCGCTCTTGTCCCGGGGCTCATAGCCCTCTCGGTGGTACTCTATCAGCACCTTGGGGCCCTGGTTGCGAACATGGACGAGACGCTCGTACTCACTGAGCACAGGATTCTGGGTGTCGGGCCAATGCTTGGTATTTATGAACTCTTCA
>DAIOXA010000280.1:1670-2717 GCA_036758185.1 Bacillota bacterium | reverse complement strand
ATGGCGGCAGTTCAGTAGCTAACGCTGAACGGATCCGCCGTGTGGCGCGGCGTGTTACTGATGTTCGCGCCGAGGGACACGACGTAGTGGTGGTTGTTTCGGCTATGGGAGATACCACCGATGACCTGATTCATTTAGTGAAGGAAATCACCGACTACCCCCCGGAGCGGGAGTTGGATATGCTTCTTTCTACCGGGGAGCAGGTATCCATAGCCCTACTGGCAATGGCTATCAAGGATTTGGAGAAGCCGGTGATTTCCCTTACTGGTGCCCAGGTTGGAATTATGACTGATAATGTCCACACCAAGGCAAAGATTCTGAACGTTAATACCTCCCGCCTGCAGAATGAGTTAGAGCAGGGAAATATCATCGTGGTTGCCGGCTTCCAGGGAGTCAATAACGTAAACGACATAACCACCCTGGGTAGGGGCGGCTCCGACACCACGGCTGTTGCCCTTGCGGCTGCTTTAAAGGCCGACTTGTGCGAGATATATACCGATGTGGACGGGGTCTATACCGCTGACCCGCGTCTTGTGCCTGATGCGCGCAAGCTCGACGAGGTATCCTACGATGAGATGCTGGAACTGGCTCATTTAGGGGCAGTTGTCCTGCATCCACGTTCGGTGGAACTCGCCATGCAATATGGTTTACCGTTGCATGTACGCTCCAGCTTTAACCATAATCTCGGGACCATTGTGAAGGAGGCGGCTAACATGGAAAAATCTTTGGTAGTAACCGGTGTGGCCTATGACCTGGACGTAGCTAGAATTGGCTTGTTCAATGTTTTTGACAAGCCGGGGATTGCCTATAAACTGTTTAAAACACTGGCCGATGAGAGAGTTAATGTGGATATGATCATCCAGAGCGCCATGCGCGACGATAGGAACGACATTGCTTTTACCTGCAGTCAGGGAGATTTGAAAAGAGCATTGGAAGTGGTGGAAAACCTGCAACCGGAGCTTGGCTCCAGCGGCTATACAAGTGACAGCGGGGTAGCCAAAATATCCATTATTGGCGCAGGTATGGTCAGCAACCCCGGTGTGGCGT
>DAIOXA010000280.1:0-1660 GCA_036758185.1 Bacillota bacterium | reverse complement strand
AATTAACCTGGAAATGATCAGCACCTCTGAGGTAAAGATCTCTTGTATCATTAAGGCTGACGAAGCCAGGAAGGCGGTCCGTGCGCTGCATAAAAAGTTTAACCTGGCCAAGGGGATCGATTGTTAAAGTTTTATTTTTAACTAATTGGTGATAATTTGGTTTTCTTTCGCCTATATTTGCCACAGGACTAATACTTGAGATTTCATCATTAGAATGCTGCTGACGACAAAGTTAGCAGCATTCTTGACTTTATCGAATGTCTTTTCTGTAAATGAAAGTAGATCATCCCGGGAGAAAGCTTCTTTAAGTGGAAGGGGTTTCACCTAGTTTTCCTGTTGCTGTGGAAGATGTAACGGTGAGTGTAGGAGGAGATGTAGGGGCGGGAGCGGCCTCTCCTTTGGGTTTGCTCAGGAAAAAAGCAAAGGGAATTGCAATCACAATAAATAGCGTGGCCACAATAAAGGTGTCGTCGATTGCCAGAACCAGAGACTCACGGGCGACAAGGCTGCCCAGAAGCGCTGACGCGGCGCTTTTCGCTCCTGCTGCCCCCGCTATGGTGTTGGCCAGGTACCCTTGCAACTGATTAAGCCAGGAGGCTGCGGCGGAGTTAACTGTTACAAGCTCTGAAAGGCGTGCATAGTGGAAACCCTGCCTGTTTTGCATGACAGCCGTAAGCATGGCAATTCCGAAGGATGCCGCTACCTGACGGACGACGTTGTTCAGGGATGAGGCCCGGGCAATCTGGTTCACCGGGACAGTATTCATGCCGGCCGTTGTTATCGGCATCATGGCAAGTCCCATGCCAATAGACCTTACGGATGTGAGGTAGATGATACTGGCATTGCTGATCTCGACGCTGAGCGTCCGCAGTTCCCAGGTGCCCCAGGCCGTGATGCCCACACCGATGATGGTTAAAGCCTTGGCCCCGAAACGATCAAAAAGGATCCCGCTGATGGGCATCATGACGGCAGTGACCAGGGCGGATGGGACGAGCAGGAGGCCGGTTTCATAGGGCGTAAGCTTCATCAGGTTTTGTGTAAAAAGGGGTATTAGAAACACGCCCCCGAACAGGCCGATTGAAAGCATGCTGCCCGTAAAAACACTTATTGAGAACACGGTATTTTTAAAAAGCCTTAAGTCCAGCATCGGCTGTTCCTGCGCAAGTTCAACTATAACAAAGAGAAGCAAGGTAAAGAAAGAGATTATAAAAAGGCTGACGATATAGGAGGATGTCCACCCTTCCCGGTGACCCTGGCTCAGCGCCAGAAGCAGGGTAAAGCAACCCACCGTGGAAAGGATAAAACCCCACAGGTCAAAGCTTGTATCCTTGCGCAGAGGGCTTTCCGACAACAGCAAATAGCCCAAAAAGACCCCCGTGAGTCCCACGGGAATGTTAACCGTGAACAGGAGTCGCCAGCTGAAGTGGTCCACAATGTAACCGCCCAGGGTCGGCCCGATGGCCGGAGCACAGACTGCGGCCATGCCCCAAACACCAAGAGCCAATCCGATTTTGTGCCGGGGTACGATTCTATATACAATGGCCATGCTGATCGGCATGATGGCCCCGCCGCCAATGCCCTGGATGACCCTGGCGACGATCATCGAGCTGTTGCTCCAGGAAAAACTACAAAGCACGGAGCCTGAAACCTGCCGGCCAAA
>DAIOXA010000279.1:0-2720 GCA_036758185.1 Bacillota bacterium | reverse complement strand
GGTTATGATTGCACTAATAATAGTCATCTCCTTCCCAGGACATGCTCCGATAGGAAAGGGCCTCGGCCATATCCTCTTGGGCTATATGTACTCTGCCAGCCAAGTCGGCAATGGTTCTGGCCACCTTGAGGATGCGCTGGTACGCCCTGGCACTGAGGCGCAGACGCCTAAAGGCGTGTCCCAACATGACCTCGGTGTCGCGGTCCAGATGGCAATGGGCCTCAACCTGGCTATTATCCATGGTGGCATTGAGGTGCCCGGGACCGAAGCGCCGTTGCTGCATGTCCCTGGCCGCCAGTACCCGTTGCCGGACATCGGCGGAGGATTCCCCCTGGCCGGTCTGACGCAATTTTCCATAGCTAACCGCCGGGACATCCACCCACATATCTATTCTGTCTAGGATGGGCCCAGATAATTTACTGCGGTACCTGGCTATTTGCCCAGGGGTGCAGCGGCATTCCCCACCCTGGACGCCATAGTACCCGCAGGGGCAGGGGTTGGCCGCCGCCACCAGGAGAAAGCGGGCAGGGAAGCGGTAACTTGCCCGGGTGCGGGCAATGGTAATCCATCCCTCCTCCATGGGCTGGCGCAGCACTTCGATTACTTCTCGGCGAAATTCCGGGAACTCATCCAGAAAGAGGACACCATGATGGGCCAAGCTGATCTCCCCCGGCCGGGGTATGGTGCCACCGCCCACAATTCCCCCTAAGCTGGCAGAGTGGTGGGGGCTGCGGAAGGGCGGGGCTGTCACCAGGCGGCCCTGCTGCAGCAACCCAGCAACGCTGTAAATCTGGCTAACCTCCAGGGACTGCTGGTTGGTTAGGGGCGGCATCAAGGTGGGCAGACAGTTGGCCAGCATGGTCTTGCCAGAACCCGGCGGGCCCACCATGAGCAGATTATGGCCCCCCGCCGCCGCCACCTCAAAGGCCCGCTTGGCGGCATGCTGTCCTTTGACCCGGGCCAGGTCGTGCTGGTGCGGATAACTGGCCCCGTCAGTCTTTTGGGGGACGGCCGGCTCAATGTCCCGTTGTCCTTTATACCAAGCCACCAATTCCCCCAGGCACCGGGCTGGGATGACGGTGAGGCCTGTAATAGCCGCTGCTTCAGCGGCATTCTCCCCAGGCACCACCATGCTGGCAATGTCATTTTTGCTGGCAGTAATTGCCATGGATAGCACCCCCTTGACGGGGCGGATCTTGCCCTCCAAAGAGAGCTCACCGGTGACCAGGGTATCCAGCAGCCTATCGGTCCCGGGTATTTGCCCGCTGGCAGCCAAAATCCCTAGGGCGATGGGCAAATCCAGCACCGGCCCATGCTTTTGAATCGCCGCCGGTGCCAAGTTGATGGTGATGCGGTCGGCAGGCAGTTTAAAGCCGTTGTTGGTCAGGGCGGCCCGGACGCGTTCCCGGGACTCTTTGACGGCAGTGTCTGCCAAACCGACGATATCAAAGTGGGGGAAGCCCTTGGTCACATCGACTTCCACCAGGGTCAGCATCCCCTCATATCCCGTCAGCGTACAACTCTTGAGCACAGCCAACATAAAAACAACCCCCCAGTCGTATTGAGTATTCAATCAATCTGAGGGATTTTCCTGCTAATTTCAGAAGATTAATTGTTCCTTGCCCGGGCAATCATTTTTTTCGACATTCCCCGTGTTATTTCGCCAAAAAAGCATTCTTAAACCAGCGGTACTGCCAGCGCCCGCCTTTATAGTCGATGGAGAAGACGTCAAAGCGCAGGGAATAGCCCTCCAGGTCTTGAATTTTGGCATACCAGCGGGCTATCCGTGAGATCCGGGCTTGCTTTGCCGGAGTCACCGATTCCCAGGCTTGGCCGTAGCGGTCACCCTTCCTGGTCTTGACCTCGGCAAAGACAATGGTCTCCCCCTTTTTGAGAATCATGTCCAGCTCACCCAAGTCACAGCGCCAGTTGCGGGCGAGGATTTCATACCCCTCAGCCAGGGCGGCGGCGACGGCTAGGTCTTCTCCCTCCTTGCCCCTCTGCCTATTCATTGACGACACCCCGGAAGCTCCTGCGATGTAGGGAACAGGGTCCGTGCTGCTGTAGGGCCAAAAAATGTTCTCGGGTTGGATAGCCCTTGTTCTTAACAAAGTTATACTGGGGATGCTCTCTGTGATAATGGGCCATGAGCTTGTCCCTATAGACCTTGGCCACTATTGAAGCGGCGGCTATTGCAGCCGAGCGGTTATCCCCCTTGATCAAACCCTCGAGGCTAACCTTATTTACCAGGGCTTCGGGTTCCAGGGCATCCACCAAGAGATACCCGGGCTTTATCTTGAGATTTTCCCAGGCCTTGAGCATGGCCAGCTTAGTTGCGTTGAGGATGTTGATGTCGTCGATTATTGCATTACCTACTACGCCAATGCCCAATCCTACGCAATTGGCGACAATCTCTCTATTCATGGCCAGCCGTTTTTTCGCCGAGAGGACCTTGGAGTCGGCCAAGCCATCTATACAGGCCCGGTCAAAGACCACAATGGCCGCCACCACGGGACCGGCCAGGGGTCCCCGACCCACTTCATCGCAACCCCCCACCGCGTAAACCCCTTGACGCCACAGCTCTTCTTCCCTCTCCCAAGTGGCCATTACTACACCCCTCCTAAGTCTAGGGTAATCCGGCCCAGACGGCCGGAGCGAAAGTCCCGCACCACCATTTCTGCTGCCTTTTCCAGATTAGGTCCTCCCCCCTTGACGACAAG
>DAIOXA010000278.1:2152-2723 GCA_036758185.1 Bacillota bacterium | reverse complement strand
GATTGTCCTCCAACCGGAATTGCAGGTCTGACGGTATTACCCGGCGGGGCTCTATATTGGGCGGGGATTGTCTTAGCGGCTCTAGTTCTCCCCTACTGCTTTAGCTTGTTCCATTTTAACTGGGGGGCTTACTGGCAGAATGTAATAAGTGGTACCCGCACTGGTCAGCCCTCTACCCTCCGGCTCTTTGCCTGGCAACTTCTGCTGCGCTTGGCTTTTTTACCTCATCAGGCCTGGGTTAGCGCCGATGCCATCCTGCGCACCTTACACCGGGTCTATATTTCCCGGAAAAACCTCCTGGAATGGACCACATCCGCCGAGGTGGAAAAGCAGAAAGGGCACAATTATTACCGGCGCTTTTTCCCTGCCTTCCTGACTGTCTTGGGGTTGGCAGTGTTGGTGGTAGCTCTGAATCCTGGGGCATTGCTCATTTTTCTGCCATTACTGCTACTGTGGTCGCTGGCGCCGGTTCTGGAAGGGTGGGTAAGTCGAGGGCCTGGACTGGCTCTTAAGCCCAATTGCGAAGCGCGGAAGGGGCTGCGGCGGCTGGCTCGCAAGACATGGTACTATT
>DAIOXA010000278.1:831-2142 GCA_036758185.1 Bacillota bacterium | reverse complement strand
TACCAGGACCTGGTAAGTAGTGCCACCTGCCACCTGCCCCCGGACAATTATCAGGTTGATCCAGCCAACGGCGTCGATACCCGGACTTCACCCACCAATATTGGCTTTTACATGCTCTCGGCCTTGGCTGCCCGGGATTTTGGGTTTATCCCTACTCTGGAGCTGGTGCGGCGCTTGGATAATACCCTAACTTCGGTGGAGAAAATGCGAAAATGGAAGGGGCACCTCTTCAACTGGTACCATATTGAGGACATGGAACTGCTACGGCCGTACTTTGTATCGACGGTGGACAGCGGCAACTTTTTCTGTATGCTGATGGCCCTGGCCCAGGGCCTTCGGGAATATCTGGACCGGCCATTGGTGGAGAGCAGTCTCATGGAGGGAATGTTGGATACTCTGGAGGCAGACCTCTTTTCGGCGCCCAGCAAAGTAACCCTGGGGCAGTGGGTCGACCTGGTGGCGGATCTCGAGGCAGAGGAGCAGCAGCCCAGGGTGAGGCAATTGCTGGACTGGTTTCGGGAGGAGCTGAACTCTCTTTTTCCCCATACCGAGATCCTCACCCATCCTCCGCATTTTCTTAAGGGGGAAGACTTTGTATCTTTGGCTGAACAGATACGCCGCATAAGAGAACATCCGTCCCCCCGGGTGTTGGCGTCGGCCTATGCTGACATGTTGGCGGGGATTGGCTCCTGCCTGCCTAAGGCCAGCCGGGAAGAAGCGGATTACCTATTGGTTGTCAAGGACGACCTCCTGCGGGTGGCACCAGCCGCCGGGCAATTGATGGAGGATATTGGCGCCTTGGTTCAGCGCATAGAAAAATTGCTGGCTTCGGCAGACTTTTCTGCCCTCTACAACGCAGAGCGCCAGCTCTTTTCCATCGGCTACAGTGTCGATGAAGAAAAATTAGTGGATTCCAGCTATGATCTCCTGGCCTCTGAGGCGAGGCTGACAAGTTTCTTAGCCGTGACGCTGGGGCAGGTCCCCGTAAAGCACTGGTATAAGCAGGGGCGAGCTATGACTCGTGTTGCCGGGCGCCGCGCCCTGATCTCCTGGGCGGGGACAATGTTCGAGTACTTGATGGCACCACTGCTCCAACGCAATTACCCCAATACCCTGCTGGCAGAGACGGTGCAGACGGTCGTAGTGGCCCGGCAACGCTATGCCGCCCAGCGCCATCTGCCCTGGGGGGTGTCGGAATCCGGTTACTACGCCTTTGATTATCGGCTCAACTACCAGTACCGAGCCTTTGGCATCCCCGACCTGGGATTAAAGCGCGGCCTGGTGGAGGATATGGTGGTATCTAGTTATTCT
>DAIOXA010000278.1:0-772 GCA_036758185.1 Bacillota bacterium | reverse complement strand
GGCGGGGCTGGAAGGAGAATACGGCCTCTATGAAGCGGTGGACTATACCCCAGAACGGGTTGGCCCAGACTTAGGTCTGGTCAAGAGCTACATGGCCCATCATCAGGGGATGGGCTTAGTTGCCCTGGCCAATTATCTCTTGAACTTTTGTATGGTGCGCCGCTTTCACGCCGATGCCAGAGTCCGAGCTGGCGAGCTCTTGCTCCAGGAGCGCATTCCTTTGCAGCCTGTGCTGACCAAGCAGATCCGGGAACCGGTGCTGCCCCTGCAGGCCAAGGAGGACAGGCCAGGAGAGGTGGCGCGGAGTTATGGCGTTCCCCACTGCCTTCCCGCCAACTGCCATCTCCTCTCCAATGGTAGCTACACCGTGTTCCTCACCGATGGGGGCAACGGCTTTAGCCGGAGGGAGGGGATCCAGGTCAGTCGCTGGCGGGAGCAGGCGCCGGGGTGGCAGTTCGGGACCTTTGTTTTTATCAAGAGCTTGAACAATGACCGGGTGTGGTCGACCACCTATGCCCCTCTGCAGGATGAGCCGGACTTTTACCGGGTGCGCTTTAGCCAGGATAAAGCCAGCTACTTTCGTGAGACCAGGAATATCGACACCCGCACCGACGTCATCGTCTCCAGTGAGGACAATGCCGAGGTCCGCCGGGTGGTCCTGACAAACCACGGGACCAGGGACGCCAGCCTGGAGATAACCTCTTACCTTGAGGTGGTGCTGTCCCAACAGGGCGCCGACTTGGCTCACCCCGCCTTTAACAAGCTCTTTGTC
>DAIOXA010000277.1:2273-2732 GCA_036758185.1 Bacillota bacterium | reverse complement strand
TTGTGTTGGAGAAAAGCCTCGACCTTAAGGCCGAGATATCGACGCCATTTGATATTGTGCCCCAACTGCGGAACCAAGCTCTTAGGAGTAGCTCCTGCCCTGAAGATGATTCATCGTCACTATATGTTGGCTGCCTTTCTCCCGGAAAAGGGCTGGATGCCCCATGGATGCTAGACTAAAGGCCTGTCGAACCTGGTCGAATTGTGTAGAATTGTGTAGACAAGTCTTGCATGAAACACAGGTTAAAAAAGAGGAAAAAATTAAACGAAGGTTGAACTTTATAACAGAGGTTGTACCAAAGGAAAGTATTAGGATTAAGAAATTTCCCCTGGAAGGTTGAGGTGAAATTGGATGGGCGGTATTGCTGGGATTGTGACATTCAAGGGTAGTCCAAAACCATGCATAGAAGACATGCTTGAGGCCATTGTCTACAGGGGCCCTGACCATGCAGAACATTAC
>DAIOXA010000277.1:0-2263 GCA_036758185.1 Bacillota bacterium | reverse complement strand
AACTCGGGGGTCGTAGCTTAGGGCTTGCCGCCGAAGAAGAGGGGCTACTGGCCTGCCGGGATGATGGCTCTATTGTCAGTATTTTAAGTGGCGTTCTTAGTAATACTACCGCCCTTGCCGGCGCGAGCGGGACAGTCTCGCCATCGCAATTGATGATGCGTCTATATGCCGACATGGGCACGGATTTCTTGAGTTTAATTGAAGGCCAGTTTGCCCTTGCCATTTACGATAGAGAAAAAGACCTCGTCATTCTAGCTAGAGATACCTGGGGTATTTGCCCACTGTTTTATGCAGTCACTGACAATGCCCTTGTCTTTGCTTCGGAAATCAAGGCCTTGGTCAAGTCGGGAGAGGTCGCTCTTCGCCCTAGCATTAGGGGCTTGTATGAGGGGTTCGTTTATTGGTCCACCAGCGGCGGCCGCACGGTATTTGACAATATATATCAGGTGCCCCCAGGCAGTTGCCTACTACTAGGCAGGGACAGAAAGGTGAGTATCCAACGTTTTCATACTTATCAGGATCCTGC
The DNA here is from genome assembly GCA_036758185.1 of Bacillota bacterium. GTDB lineage: Bacteria > Bacillota > Proteinivoracia > UBA4975 > UBA4975 > DAIOXA01. The sequence continues at coordinate 1,737 of DAIOXA010000277.1, read as the reverse complement.
CCCCTTTGCTGCCGAGGACATGGCAGCTATGCAGGCACAGATTTACACAACACTGTCCCAGTCCTTGGCAGATTGCTTAGCGAGCACAGCAAAAGTAGGCCTTTACTTAAGCGGGGGCTTGGATTCAACTATTTTATTGAGACTGGCAGACGAAATGGGTTATTCGGATATGCCAGTTTTTTCTCTGGGTTTTGAAGCAGGCAAGGTAGATGAATCCGCATACCAGGCCTTGGCCCTCAAAGGGCATACCGGCAAGCAGCACAAGCTTATGGTTAGGGAAGAGGAAATCATTGCTTCCTTGCCCCAAGTCCTCCGGCATTGTGAAAGTCCTCTCTTTAAGCTGGGTCCCGTCCCCATGTTCATGCTTTCCAACCTCGCCCAGCAGGCAGGAGTACAGCATATCCTCAGTGGTGAGGGTGCCGATGAACTCTTCTACGGGTATGGCCTCTTTAAGGAGACACAGTATCGGGCAAGACTGGCCAGCGACCCGATGTCGCTGCAATTCGCCCAGGACCTAGAGCATATTGTGCCGCCCCAATTCCGCAACAACCCCTCCATTTTGGCAATGTATCGGGAGTTTTATTCCCGATACTTAGAAAGCGACGATGTCCTCTTCTGCATGCGTCCCCGGATAGACACAAGTTCTGAAATATACCGGTACTTTACTCCCGCTAATCAGGCCATCATCGACCAAGGGGAAATCGATACCTTGGTGGCTAGCCAATTCAAACCCGGTCCCTCCCCCCTGCGGCAATGCCAGCAGGTTCAGATGCAGGTCCTGTTGGCGGGGTATCTCTTGGCTCTCCAGGGCGATAGGGTGCTCATGGCCAACTCCGTTGAGGGCCGCTATCCTTTCCTCAATCCCCGCCTGTGGGAGCTCAGCCTGTCAATCCCTGATTCCCTCAAGCTGGCGGAATATCAGGAGAAGTATATCTTGCAACAGACCTTCGCCGACATCGTCCCCCACCCCATTCTCCAGCGGCGAAAATATCAATACTCTACTCCCGGCGCAGAGATCTTCCTCAGCAACCAAGACGCTATTGCCCCCTATCTGACGAAAGAGACCTTTGAAACCATCGGGATCTTTGATTACAGGTCTGTCCACTCGCTTATCCAGGGCCTCGGTAGGGGAAGGGGGCAATCTCATCAGCTTACCGAGGAAATGATCCTCACTTACATAATAACAACCCATATCTTGATGGGCCTGGCAAAAAAAGGGTTAGCTTAGTTGCCTATTAACTACAGGCATACTAATTACATCTTTTTGCAAGGAGGTGAAAGGATGCTTAAGCACACCAGCTATAGTTGCGCTACTAGTGTTGTCAAAGGTACTGTTCAGGTCAGCCCCGGTGCCAGCACAACCTGTACTGGTTCTTCTTGTTGCTGCTGCAGCTGTACCTGCTGCTAACTAGCAGTTAGGTGTACATCATTGGCCCACTTTGCAGAATGCCTGTAGTTTTTAGGATATCTTAGCAATACGCTAAGGATGGGCGGATCGGAATGGGCTGCAAAGGTTTCGATTCGCCCATTAATAATAATATAGGAGGTGCTAATAATGGATGGCGCTGCCAAGAAATACCTTGAAGAACATGGATACTACCGGGAGACTATCAGCATGAGTTCCCAGTATGCGTTAATTTCCCCCTACGCGGATACCACCGTAGTGCGCACTCCCGAAGTCACCCTCAAGGGCATCTACCATTCTCGGGCCAACCGATTTATTGGCGAGGAATACCT
>DAIOXA010000276.1:2462-2763 GCA_036758185.1 Bacillota bacterium | reverse complement strand
GGATTTTCTGAGCTTCTTCCTGGCCTTCAGAACGGTATTGCATTGCCATCAGTTCCCGTTCGGTGCGCATGCGGTTAAAGATGTTGGCGTTGTTTTCCTGAGGCAGGTCGGTGCGCTTAATCCTGACATCCAGTATCTCGATGCCGTAAGCCTTGACCTCGTTGTTGGCCAGGCGCACTATATCCTTCAGCATTGAGGAAACTTGATTCTTATCCGAAATGAGGACCTCGGCGTCGATTTTGCCAATGTGCTGGTTGAGCTGAGAGTAGATGATATCCTCCAGGCGCACATAGGCTGCCGC
>DAIOXA010000276.1:0-2452 GCA_036758185.1 Bacillota bacterium | reverse complement strand
ACGTATCGTCACCCTGAACAGCACAGGGTCGGCAATGCGCCATTGGGCGTAATTATCCAGGATTACCTTCTTCTTATCCCGGGTAGTAACCTCCCGAGCCTCGACATCATAGGTAAGCATGCGGTCATTGAAATAATCCACCTTGTCAATGAAGGGAATCTTAAAGAAGAGCCCATTCCCCTCCACAATGTCGATATCGGCAAAGCGGGGATTATCCTTGATGTTGGCCATGGCACTGGCATCGGAGACAATCGCCTTGTGGATGTTGCCAAAGCGGGTGACCACGGCGTGTTCAGTCATGTAAACCCTAAAGGTTAGCAGGTTAAAGACGATAATTCCCACAAAGACGATGGCAAAGACGATGATCCACCTCTTCAAGGCCTTAAGCATTAATTGCCACCTCCCACTGGCAACCACTTCATGGTGTTGCCTTGTTCATCCATGATGTACACTTGCATTCCCGGCAAGATATCCTCCATGACTTCCAAGTACAGACGGGTCCGGGTCACTTCCTTGCCTAGCGTGTATTCCCGCAACATTTCATTAAACAGGGCGACGTCCCCAGTGGCCTCGGCTACCCGCTGTTCCTTAAAGGCCCCGGCCTTGTTCAGGGCTTCGGCGGCGTTACCCCTGGCCCGGGGGATGACTTCATTGGCATAGGTCTGGGCCTGGTTAATGTAGGATGACCTGTCCTCCCGGGCATTGGTGACATCTCGGAAGGCTTCGTTGACCTCGTCGGGAGGGAAAACATCCTGAAGTTGAACGGCGGTAACCATTATCCCCAGGTTCAGGTCATCAGAAATTGCCTGGAGGTCGTCGCGGATTTCCTGCTGGATGCCGGACTTGTTCTCCGTCAGCGATGCGTCCATGGGATGGTTGGCCACCACCCTGCGGATGGTAGCTTCGGCGGATAGTCTCAGGGCGGCCTCGCCGTCAGTGACGAGAAAGAGGAACTTCTCAATATCGACAATCCGATACTGGACAATGGTTTCGACATTGACCAGGTTTTCATCTCCCGTCAGCATCAGGGACTCTTGAGGCACATCCCGGTATTCGGCCCCGGCCCCCTCCTTTATAGTCCTAAAACCGAACTCCAGCCGCTTAACCTCGCTGACCTTGACCTTCCACACATCGTCAATGATGGGAATTTTCCACTTTAGACCTGAGGTGACCACGGTATCCACATGCCTGCCAAAGCGAAGTACCACAGCTTCTTCGCCGGAATCAACGGTATAAAAGCCCGTGGCCAATACCAGGGCGATAAGGGCCACCAAGCCCAGGGGTATCAGGGCCCGAAACTTGGCCGTAAGGGTTGGGCGCCCCTCTTTGATGTCATATACATTTTTCAAGAAAAATCACCTCTCCTCAATGTATTACTTTCATTATACACTCTAGAGTTCCTTACAGAAAGAGCCAATTAGGATAACAAATAACAGAGGCAGCCGGGAAGGCTGCCTAGTTAGCTGGTTGGTATACTTCTGTCAGGGCTTGCTCAGGAGTGATATAGCCCTGATCTGCCATGCGGCCCAGGACATAGCGTTGCCGGGTTATGGCCAGCTCCCAGCTCTTGACGGGGGCATAGGCGTTGGGGGCCTGGACCAGCCCGGCCAAGAGGGCCGCTTCACCGACACCTAAGGCTGCCACGTCCTTGCCAAAATAGGCGTCGGCAGCATTGACGATTCCCCAATTCCCGGCGCCAAAGTTCACTTGATTGATGTACATCTCCAGAATATCGTCCTTTTCGTACTTGCGTTCCAGTTGCAGGGCAATACTCATCTCCGCGAGCTTCCGCACCAAATTCTGATCCAGGTTGAGGAAGAGGTTGCGGGCTAGCTGCTGGGTGATGGTGCTGCCCCCCTGGGCAATATCTCCCGTATCCAAGTTGACGAGGATAGCTCGCCCCAGGCTCCAGGGGTCAATGCCCCAGTGGGTATAAAAACGGTGATCCTCCACCGCCACAAAGGCGTCCAGCAAGTGCTGAGGCATCTCTTCCAGGGGCAGGTATTCGATGCGGTATTGCTCAAGATTTGCCACCAGCTTATCGTCTACATATTCTATTGTCTCGACATCCCCCTCCATAAAGGGAGCAGGATTGTCCCAGTCAATTTTCCAGATAAACATGCCGTGGCTAAAGACCAGGGCAAAGATCAGGGCCGCTGCCAGTAGACCGATTGCCCAACGCATCAAGCGCTTCATGCCACATCTCTCCTCTGTATGGAACTAGTACTAGTATATCTATTTCTGCTTGGTTAGACTACTAAACCCGGGCGAACCCTGCAAGATGAATTTATGCCTGGCCCCGGGAGCGCCGAATCAACCAGGAGACAATGCACCAGCCCAGAATCCCTCCCAGTATTGCAAAGAGCACATGGAGGATGGGGTTGATGGCCATAAAAGCACCCACCAATAAGGCCGAACAAATGGCGACCCCGACCTTCAACACCGGCTCCAG
>DAIOXA010000275.1:0-2773 GCA_036758185.1 Bacillota bacterium | reverse complement strand
GATGCCCGACTGGCTGTTCCTCAGCGTCGGCGATGGCTGCACCATGGCCGGAGCGGGGAAGGCCCTGGCGGACCTGGCAGCACTAGGTTTCATTGACAAGATCCCCCGCCTGGTGGGCGTCCAAGCCGTGGGGTGTGCGCCAATTTACAATGCTTTCATCAGCGGCGGATCCCTGGAACCCACCCAGGAGAACACCCTGGCGGACAGCATCGCCGTGGGTGTCCCCCGCAACCCCCACAAGGCTCTGGAGGCGATCCGAGCTAGCCAGGGCCTGATGGTGACGGTGGAGGACCAGGAGATCCTGGCGGCAATGCGCCTCCTGGGCAGAACCTGCGGCGTCTTTGCCGAACCAGCTTCGGCGGCGGGCTTGGCCGGGCTAGTCACCCTAGCCAACCGAGGAATCATAGCTAACCAGGACAGCGTGGCGGTAATCTCCACCGGCAACGGACTCAAGGATACTGCCAATGCCTTAAAGGCGGCAGGTGAGCCGCTACGCCTCCCCCCGGACATAAAAGTCCTGGCAGAAAAATTGGAGGAGGATGAGAGATGAGCCAGTTGGGTCACAGGATCCGCCGGAAGCGAGTTGAGAGAGGCCTTAGTTTAAAGGCCCTGGCCAGTCGCATCGACAAGACTCCCAGTTTCCTCAGCCAAGTTGAACGGGGCTTGGCAGAACCATCCATTACCAGCCTGCGCGCCATTGCCAAGGCTCTGGAAGTGCCCATCTTTTTCTTCCTTCTGGATTCCGACAACCATACTCCCGTAGTCAAGAAGGATCAGCGCAAGGTCATGACCTTCCCCGGCTACCAGTTGACCTTCGAACTGCTTTCCCCCGATCTCAACCGGGATATGGAAATAATCCAGGGTCGCCTTGAACCCGGCGGAATGACCTGCGAGTCCCCTCTGGCCCACCCCGGTGAAGAGGCCACTTTGGTCTTGGAGGGAAAAATGGAGATTCTGCTGGGATCAGATCCCTATATTATGGAAGCTGGAGACTGTATTTACTACTACGCTTCCCTTCCCCACAAGATTACCAATGTGGGAGAAGGAGAGTTGGTATTTGTATCCGCCATTACACCACCCAAATTCTAGGGGGTGATGAAATGCCCTTATTCAAAGGTGGGACCTTGGTTACAGGCCAGGGGTTAACCAAGGCGGATTTGCGCACCCGTGCCGAAAAGATTGAGGAAGTTGGCCCGGGCTTAACACCCCGCCCTGGGGAAGAGGTACTTGATATTTCCGGTAAGCTACTGTTACCGGGTGCTATCGATACCCATACCCACTTTCTCCTCAAATCCAGGAATTCTGTAACCGCCGACGATGCATACTCCGCCAGCAGAGCCGCTGCCTTGGGGGGAGTAACCACCGTCATCGACTATGCCGACCTCTTGCCCCAACGCCCCATGGCAGAGGGAATTGAGTCTAGGCGTCAGGATTTCCTGGATGCAGTCGTGGACTATAACTTTCACCTGGTGGTCAATGACCACTACTTACCTGAGCAGGCTGGTGAATTTGCTCAGTTACAAAGGGCAGGGTTGAGTAGCATTAAGCTATTTACCACCTACCGCGACGCCGGCTACATGCTACCCCAGGCTAAGTGGCTCAGCATCCTGGAGGCTTGCCGGGAAATAGGGATGGTGGTAACAGTCCATGCCGAGGATGATGCGATAATCCAGTCCGCCACTAGTAGGGGTATATCCATCGGCGCCCTGGAACCCCGGGACCACTCCGACCTGCGCCCTGCCCAGGCCGAGGTGGCGGCGGTGCAGCGTCTGGTGGAACTAGCCGAGGCTACTGGGTGTACCGTCACTGGGGTTGCATGCCGACTGGTATGGCAAGCCCGGAAGCGTGGGGTACCCATACTGGCGGAAACCACTCCCCACTACCTCCTCCTGGAGCGCAGCCTCTTAGAGGGTCCTGAGGGAAGCTGGCACCTGATGACTCCGCCGCTCAGGGAATGCCGGGACAACCGAATTCTCTGGCAGGGAATTGGTGACGGCACCATTTCCGTCATTGCCACCGACCACTGCGCCTACACTCCTGCTCAGAAGGCCTTGGGCCAAAACGCCCTGGATATTCTTCCTGGGATCCCCGGCGTAGAGACATTGCTAACGTTGATCTATACCCAGGGGGTAGCCCAAGGCAGGATTGGCCTCCCCCGGTTGGCCCAAGTCTTGGCAGAGAACCCCGCCAAGATCTTTGGCCTCTGGCCCCGCAAAGGAGGATTGTATCCTGGGGGCGATGCCGACTTGGTGGTCTATGACCCCCAAGCCCACTGGCAGTTGGACGACACCCATGTCCATTCCCTGGCGGGCTACTCCAGTTTTGCAGGCATGTGGATGCGGGGTCGCGTAGGCTTGACAATGTTGCGGGGCCAAGTGCTGGCTCGGCAAGGAGAGTTTTTGGGCCGCCGCGGCCAGGGACAGTTTGTCCCCGCCGGACCCAGTATTTCAGTTGGATAAAGAGAAGGGAGAGACAGCAGCATGAAAACTTTACCCGGATTCAGGAGCGCGCCCGGGATTATGAGGGGGCAATGGTCAGCTTCCTCCGGGATCTCATCGCCATTCCCAGTGAGAGCTGTCAGGAAGGCGATGTAGTGCAGAGGATTCGGGAAGAGATGGAGAGAGTTGGCTTTGATGAGGTAAAGATCGACCCCATGGGTAACATTCTAGGGCGTATTGGTTCTGGCCCCCGGGTGATTGCCCTGGATGCCCATGTTGATACCGTCGGCATCGGCGACTCCGAAGAGTGGGAAGTGGATCCCTATGAGGGCAAG
>DAIOXA010000274.1:0-2782 GCA_036758185.1 Bacillota bacterium | reverse complement strand
CTGTTACCTAAGTTCATCGAACTCTGTGAGCAATCCACCAAGGTCGACAAGGTGGCCGTTGTGGTGGACATTCGGGGCGGCCACTTCTTTGACGAGCTAGAACAGTTACTCACCTGCCTGTCCCACCCCGTGCGTATCCTCTTTTTAGAAGCCAATAGCGCCACCTTGGTCAGGCGCTTTAAAGAAATCCGGCGCAATCATCCCCTCACCCCCCAGGGCAGCATCGAAAAGGGCATTGAACAGGAACAGCAGCGCATGGCGCCCCTGCGGGGGCGTGCCGATGTAATTGTCGACACCTCGGCATTAACTGCTGTGGAACTGCGCCAGAAGCTCTTTTCCCTCTTTGCTCGGGAGGGCGCCCAGGGCAAGTTGCTTAATATTACAGTGGTTTCCTTCGGCTTTAAGTACGGCCTGCCCATGGACGCCGACTTGGTCTTTGATATCCGGTTTTTGCCCAATCCTCATTACCAAGAGGCTCTGCAAGACCTGACGGGGGAGGAGCAGGCCGTCAAGGATTATGTCATGGGCTGGACCATGACCCATCAATTCATCAGAAAGCTCAAAGACCTCCTGAGTTTCTTGGTCCCCTGTTACATCGCTGAAGGCAAAACCCAGTTGATCATCGCCGTGGGTTGCACCGGTGGCAGGCATCGGTCAGTGACCATTGCCAACCTGTTGGCCACTTTCTTCACCGACTTGGATCAAAAAGTCACCACCCTCCACCGGGACATCGACAGGTCCTAGGGGGTGACTGGATGAGATGGTTTTTAAAGTTGCTCTATCCCGGCTTAGGTGTCAAGCGCTGGCTGATTTTATTTACCTTGAGTTTTCTTATAGTCCTGGGCGCCAGTCTCGCCCTGGTCTTGGGCATCCCGGGACTCAGTACGATGGTTCGTAGTATTTTCAAAAAATTCCTCGCCCTCAGCGGTGGGGGAAGGGGCAACCTCCTGCTTACCTTGGTGTTGGGGGTGGCCCTGTTGGCCTTTGCCGCTATGGGCTTTTTACGCTCCCTCCTCAGGGGGGTGGCCCCTGGCAATGCTTCCTCGGTAGATGCCCTCTACCAATCCCGCTACCTGCGTCGGGGTCCCCGGGTGGTGGTTATCGGTGGCGGTACCGGTCTCTCGACATTGCTCCGGGGGCTCAAGCAGTTTACCAGCAACATCACAGCAGTGGTGACGGTGGCCGACGACGGCGGCAGTTCTGGCAAACTCCGGGGGGAATTGGGGATGCCGCCCCCGGGGGATATTCGCAACTGCCTGGTTGCCCTGGCTGATACCGAAACCCTTTTGGAAGAGCTCTTTCAGTATCGCTTTCGCGGCGGCGATGGACTGGGAGGGCACAGTTTCGGCAATCTGTTTTTAGCCGCCATGACCCAAATGCTTGGTTTTGAAAATGCCGTCAAGGAATCGGGTAAGGTGCTGGCAATTCGTGGCAAGGTGCTGCCAGTGACTGCCAGCAATGTGCGGCTCAAGGCGACATGCGCCGATGGCATAGTAATTTGGGGAGAGAGCAATATTGGCCGGGCCGCTACGGCAATTCAGCGACTGGAGCTGATTCCTGAGGATACCCAGGCTCTGTCAGAAGTCTTGAGAGATATAGCTGCTGCCGACGCCATAGTTGTCGGCCCAGGAAGCCTTTTTACCAGCATACTTCCCAACCTCTTGGTGGGGGGGGTGGCCGACGCCATCCGTTCCAGCTCAGCCCTGAAGTTCTATGTCTGCAATATAATGACCCAAGAGGGAGAGACCCGCTCCTATACGGCGGCGGACCATCTGGAAGCCATTTACCAGCACATTGGCCAGGGAATCTTTGATTACATCGTCGTCAACAGCCAGTCCATTGCTCCGGATATCCTTGGGCGCTATGCTGCGGAAGGAGCCGAGCCGGTGCTGGTGGACTGGGAGCGCTTGCGCCGGCAGGATATTAGAATCTTGGCCGCCAACTTGCTATCCCTCGGGCCGGTTGCTCGCCACGATCCCCCCGCCCTGGCCCGCTGTCTACTCTCCAGAATTGCCGCAGAATCCTATAAGCCCACCCGCATGCTGGACCTCCTGCTCTTAGAAGCCCAGCTCAAGCGCGTCTCCAATGGAGCGGGCAATGATTTACCTAGGTAGTGATGGAGGTGAGTTTCCATGTCATTTACTTCGATGATAAAATCGGAATTATGTCGCCAGGAAATTACCAAGGGGTGCTGTCGGCGCGCAGAGCTTGCGGGATTAATCGTCACCAACGGCAATCTGCAGGTTAGTAGCCGCCAGCTCATTGTCTTAAATGTCGTCACCGAGCACGCCTACATTGCCCGGCGGCTATACAAGCTTCTCAAGGGCGAGTTTGCTGTGACCCCCGTCATTATGGCACGCAAAAAAACTCGGCTGCGCAAAAACATCAGCTACCTGGTCAAGGTAGCTGACTCCCAACAAGCCCGAGAAATCCTCCGGGAGCTGGGCATTATCGATGTAGATATCAAAATGGCCGATTCAAGTGCTACCCTTCCATCCTGTTGCCGTCGGGCCTTCCTGCGTGGCTGTTTTTTGGCGGGAGGCTCCATCAGCAATCCTGAAACCAGCGGTTACCATTGGGAGATTGCCACTGAACTCATGTACCATGCCGTCACCCTCCGCACCATCTTGGCAGAGTGGGAGATTAAGAGCGGCATTGTGCCTCGCAAACAACAGAATGTGGTCTATGTAAAGGACTCGGAGCACATTGCCCAGCTCCTGAGTACCATTGGCAGCATTCAGGGCCGTCTGGACTTTGAAAATGCCCGGGTGCTAAAGGAGAT
>DAIOXA010000273.1:0-2831 GCA_036758185.1 Bacillota bacterium | reverse complement strand
GCTGTATCCAGGGGTTGGGGAAAAGAGTTGTTCTTGATGTGGGAGACCAGCAGAGCCAAATCCTTGGAGAAAAGGTGACAATCCTGGGGAAAATGCCCTATTTTAGTTTGGCCAGGGCCTCGACTATTTCAGCGACAATCTGTTCCCGGCGCACCCTGTTGACTCCGGGAGGGACTTCGGCCATGTACACCACCACATAACGGGGATTGTTCCAGGGGAAGAAGCCTGCATTCCAGCGCACTTGGAAACCCCGGGGGGGCAGGTTGTCATCGGAGGTACCGGTCTTGGCCGCCAGGTTGACAGCGGCATAGGGGTAGGCAGTCTTGTCGAAGTTACCGGCAGAGCCGTCCCTCACCGAGATGTGCATCATGCGGGCCAAGAGCTGGGCAGTGGTGGTGCGCATAATCTTTTCCTGCCTCACCGACGGCAGGGACAGGGCCTTTTCCAGGTCCTGGTCCAGTCCCAGCACCAAACGGGGCTGGACATAATATCCCCCATTGGCGATGGCGCTAAGCATGGAGGCAACCTGTAGAGGGGTCGCCTCTATTTTGTTGCCTCCCATGGCAAAGTGGTTGGCTAAGCCAGCCGGAGTAGCTAGATCCATGAGTTCCGGTAAATTGCCGACGCCCAGTTCCGAGGCGGGCAGGCCAATGTCGGGCCGCTGTCCCAAGCCCATGGACGCTGCCATGCTGAGGAGGGCCTTTCCCCCAACCTCTTGGGCCAGTTGCGCAAAGTAGATGTTACAGGAATTGGCCAAAGCCTGGGCCATGTCTTGCTGGCCGTGGGGACCGAAGGCGCAGGCAAAATCATTGCTGCCCAGGGGCAATGAACCAGTGCAAGTAAACTGGGCATAGTAAAGGTCGGGCTGCTGCTCCATGGCGGCGGCGACGGTGATGAGCTTGACCACCGAGGCCAAGGGGGTCATGGCCACCGTCTCGGCCTTGCGGGTGGCGCGGTTAAAGTGGTTTTCTGCCCCGGAAATGACAGGCCTGCTGGCCATGCCAGCACGTCCCCAGTCTGGGGATCCATGACGACAATGGCACCATAGGCCGGGACCAGTGCACGCCGTATATAGTCGTCAAAGATATTTTCCACCACCTTCTGAACTTCCATGTCCAGGCTGAGAACGACATTGGGTTGCTCCTGGGGGGTGATGGTACTGCGGTAACCCAAGCCGCCGATGAGGCGGTCATAGGCATCCACCGTGGCAGAGACCCCCGGCCGGATCGAGCGCAGGTGTTCATCAAAGGCCTTTTCTATGCCCAGCTCTCCCACCACCAGGCCCGCTGCATCCTCGGCGCTGGAATAGGTTCTGGTAAAACCCAAAACATGACAGGCGAAGTCTTTTCCATGGGTATAGCGGCGGAAATTTCCCTTCTCATCCCAGTCCCCCGCCACTGTGACAATCCAGTGGGGCAGTTCTAACCCCGGAGGGAGGTCTTTATGCAAGGGGATGGGGCGGCGCAGTCTGGAGCGTTGCACGATCTCTTCTGGGGTCAGGTAGGTATAGGAGCTGATGACCTCCAGCCACTCTTGATATTCTTCATCGCTGCTTCCCACAGCGGCGAAGACGGCTAAGCCCGTCTGAAGATTGCCCTCGGTCAGGGGTTGGAGGTTGCGGTCCAGGATTGCACCCCGCCCCTCGTTGCCATGGCCCCAGCGGTAAAAGACGGTGCGCCGGTGATAACTGGCGGCCAGTGAGGCCAGCTCCCGGCCCCGCACCAACTGCAGCCAGCCCAGGCGCAAGGTCAGTACTGCAGCAATGCCCAACGTGGCCAGCATCAGACCAGCCACCCGCTGGCGAAACTCGTCACTGCACATGAAAACACCCCCGGTCTATTTTGACCCCAGGGATGTGGTTTATGCGAGGAAGCATGGGGACGGTTCTCTTGCTTCCAAACTTATGCCTTGAAAACAAGGTTCGGCGATACTCCAAGAATTCTCGCTGCCTGTCTATGGGATAATCCTTCTATTGTCTTGACCTTGCGCAATACTTCGTCCCGAGTAGTTTTGGGAAGACTCTTTACTTGAGGGATGTTTATTTCCTTAAGCAACATAGCAATTCTGCGCCCAGCCTCTTCATCGTTAAGTCTTAATAACTTTTTCTTTCCCATTCCCAGACATTCGTCATCATTTTCCGCTTCATTAAACTCCTTGAATCGAGCTTGAGCGATAGAAAGATTATCCGCAAACAAATATAAGATGAAATCACAGTCCAATAGCCCCTTGGGCGTACTACCCAGGCCATAGTAGCCACTGCAGCTGCTCCATTTCCATTGATCAGGCCCTGGCACGATTCCAGCCTTCATGTCGCCGCTCATTTTCCTTGTCGGGAAAAGATGACCGGTGGTAAAGTATTTCTTATTATAATACCAGACAAAACTAACCCCAATACGCTTCATAGTATCTGAAATAGATTCTTGCCCTTCTTCTAGCAGCAAATGGACATGGTTGCCCATCAAGCACCACCCATAGACCTGCAACTTTGCAACAATCTTATATCGCTTCACCGTCTCCAAGTACCTTAGCCTGTCCTCATCATCATGAAAAATTTCCTGCTTATTTGCACCTCTGAATATGACATGATACACACCAGTAGTGCATTTTTCCCTGGCGCCTCGTGGCATATCCTCACCCCGTTTCCTATTCTTCTCAACAAGTCATCACCGAGAAGTTGGAGGACTGCAGCTCCAGTATACCATTGGTACCGGGCAAAAAATGTCGAAATCCGTCGAAAGCGAAGAGAAGAAAAACTCACCCTGAGGTTGGGGCGGGATGGAAGCAAGAGAACCGTCCCCATGCTTCCTATTTTACGGCTCTGAAGCTCAAAT
>DAIOXA010000272.1:0-2850 GCA_036758185.1 Bacillota bacterium | reverse complement strand
CCTTTTATCCACCAACGGAGCAGAGGCAAGTCCTCCACCTTGGAATCTGGCCTGTACTCGGCCGGCAAAGGGCACGATCTTGTGCTCCTCCAGGGTGAGTACGTACTGGCCTTGGACAAAGGGGTTACCCTGGTTGACGGAAAGCTCCAGGCTGTCCTCGCCTATTGCCTCAGCACTGCCCTGCTTCAAGGCAAAGCGACGGAAGTCCTGCCAGCTGGGGAAAGTCCCCAGGGCGACGATGATGGCATCCACCATGATCTCCTGACCTGGGTGCAGGTCACCAACCTTATGGTCGAAGCAGAGCAAGCCATTGGCGGCGGCGGGCTTAACTTCCTTGGGCCAGCAGATGCCCTTGCCCTGATTGACCTGGCTATAGATCCAGTTCTCCGTTAGTTGGGAGAGGGGGTAGTTGGCGATGTACTCGCCATAGCCGTCGCGAGCCTCGGCAATGTGCCCAGCCAGGGGCGCCACGGCAGCCCGCAGCGAGGAGCGCACCGTTGCACGGAAATGAAGGTTGGCAATATCCTTAGCTCCAGTGTTGCAGAGTTTCCACTCCTGCCAAGCCAACCCGTCGGCCTGGAGGAAGGCCCGACGCTGAATCTCTAGTCCAGGGTGGGACTTAGGCAAGTACGTCGCCTGGATAAAGGCAATGCCGTCTTCTACCCCATGCTCAACGGCCACCGGCCTGGTCTTGGCGAACTCTACGGAATAGGGCAATCCCACCTGGGGCCGTAGAAATTAAGTGGCGGAGAAGGCCCTTTTTACCAGGGGGCTGACCTCCAGCGCGTTGTTGAATTTCTGGAGGACCAGGGAGTAGCGGCCATTGACTACAAACCAACTGTCCTCGACTTCGCCGCCAAAGGCTGCACCACAACCAGCAAAGGCTACCGTCAGAGGGAGCTGAAACTTAATCGTGCCCCCACCTTGGGGCTGGGCAATTACCTGACTCATGCCGGTCAACAAACCCAAGCCCTTGAGGGTGTAGGCAACCGGCACAGCCTTCTTCTCCCCGGCCTCCAGGGCCATCTCCACCTCCTGCTGCTCCAGGCGGACAAATCCTGCCTGGGGCAGAGGAAACTTAAAGCGAGCCGGCTCATTAAAGCCGTTCTCGACATTGAGGAAGAGCACGCCGGAACTGCCTGCAAAGCACTCCTTATCTGGGAGCACAGCCTTAATCTGGGCGGGAAACTTAGGCAGGACTCCCACCTTAAATCGGGCCTGCTTGCCATTGATGCTGATGTCGGCAACGATGCCGGGATGGGTGCGCCAAGTATTCTGTTCTTCGCTGATTTCTGCTACCTGGAACTGGCCTTCCACCACCGTCTCGCCATGTACATCCAGGCTGCGCTCCAGGGCAAAGCTTATGTTGCCATCATCTTTTCCCTGAATTGCAACGTGCAGGGGCATATCTTTCTTGTTGAGCAAGCGAAAGCTAGCCTTGTAAGAGCGGCCAAAGGCAAGGTTGGCATCCTCTACCCAGGCCTCCACCAACCAGTCATCGGTCTCGATGAGGCGTAGTCCCCGGCCCCGGCGCTCAAATTCCATGCGCAGCATGCTATTTCCGTGCTGCCAACGGTACTCATAGTAATCAAAGCCGTTTTCTTTGCGGCCATCGGGCTGAACAATTATTTCCCTAGTGGAATCGGCATACCAGTCGGCCTGCCGGAAGAAGTCCCCCACAGCCTCGGTGTGCATGACATAGGGAATGAAGTTCATGAGATGGGTAGAATCGTCCCGATCTTCCCAGAAGAACCCGCATTTCTTGTACAGTGGCGTCGCCTTTGTGTTGCCTGGCCAGGTATAAAGGTCCAGTCTGGGCCAGGGATGGGTACATGCCTCCTCCACCGCCCTTAGGACTAGGAGTTTACCTACCTTCTTGCCGTGGTAGTCGGGGCGCACGTTGAGGAGGGGGATGTACGACGCCCCCTGATCATCCCGGTATTCCGAAAAGCCGCAGTAACCCACGACCTCGTCGCCAGCCAAGGCCACCCAGGTCTTGATATTTTCGGAGCCTTCATTATTCCGGATTATCGACTCTTCTGTTTCCACCACATCCCGGCCGCCCCAGCTGTCGGCGCTCAGATTCCACATCTTGGCCAGCCCGGCGGCGTATTTTTTATGGTATTCTACGATCTGTATTTTCTGCATTACTCTTCCTCCCACAAGTCTGCTGTCCAAACAAATAACCCTCTCCCCCTGAAACACGGGAAAGAGGGTTTGCTCCGGTTAAGATAAGGCCGGAATGCTGTCATACTCCGACCTTGTACACGCAAAGCTACAAAGGTTGTGAAGCATGACCGCCCATAATTCCCATACTAATTAAAAAAAGTTTCACCCCCACAACCTCCTTTTATTAATTCTGCCCATAAGCTTATAATACTTTTCCTGAACTGGCAAGATAATACTTTCGCTTAAATAATTATTACCCTACAGGCTGGCTAAATAGTCCTTGCAATTTTTCATTAACATCGGGATAATAAGCATATATTGTTGGCGGGGAGGGTAATGATGATAAAGAAAATACTGGTTCTGGCCCTGCTGCCCCTGCTGGTCATGGGCTGCCCCCGGGAGCCGGAGCCAATCCAAGAAGATCCCGTGGCAACCCTTACCATGGAAGACGGAAGCATTATCGTAATCGAATTGTATCCCGATATAGCTCCCAACACTGTGAGTAATTTTATCGAATTGGCTCGGGCGGGGTTTTATGATGGCCTTATCTTTCACCGGGTCATTCCTGGCTACATCATTCAAGGCGGCTGTCCCCTGGGCAGGGGCGTCGGTGGGCCAGGCTACTCTATTAAGGGAGAGTTTGCCGCCAACGACTTTGAAAACGAGCTCAGCCACCAGGCT
>DAIOXA010000271.1:2557-2859 GCA_036758185.1 Bacillota bacterium | reverse complement strand
TTTTCCCTCCTCTTTCCTTAATTATACCCCATAATTTAAGGATTTAATATTTATCCCTTTAATAGTTTGGGGAATAATGCCATGCGCTTTATTATATGCCTTTTGAATAGAACGGCGTCGATCAGTTTCTCGGATTGCCCGCTCCATAGATCCAGTTACAGAATCGGCATACATAATCACCCTGCCGTCGGCGTTACGGGCAGCCCGGCCGATGGTCTGAATCAGGGAACGCTCGGAACGCAGGAAGCCCTCCTTGTCGGCGTCCAGGATGGCCACCAGGCTCACTTCAGGCAGGTCCAGGC
>DAIOXA010000271.1:0-2500 GCA_036758185.1 Bacillota bacterium | reverse complement strand
ACTTTAACTGCCACCTCGCCCAAATAGTCCGTCAGGTCCTCGGCCATTTTTTTGGTCAAGGTGGTCACCAGGACCCTCTCCCCGCGCTGGACTCTCAGCCGGATTTCTTCGAGAAGGTCGTCGATCTGGCCGCGGGTGGGTCGGACGGAGATATCCGGGTCAACCAGTCCGGTGGGCCGGATGATCTGTTCCACCACCTGGCTGTTGTTTTCCAGCTCGAAAGATCCCGGCGTGGCCGAAGCATAGATGACCTGGTTCAGCCGCTCAAGAAATTCAGGGAACGTCAGGGGGCGGTTGTCATAAGCCGAAGGCAGGCGGAAGCCGTGCTCTACCAGTGAGCCCTTGCGGGAGCGGTCGCCCGCATACATTCCTCCCACCTGGGGCACAGCCACGTGGGACTCATCAATGATCATAATAAAATCCTTTGGAAAGTAATCCAGCAGGGTATACGGCGGCTGACCGGACTCCATTCCCGTGAGGTGGCGGGAGTAATTTTCAATCCCGCTGCAAAACCCCATCTCCTGCATCATTTCCATGTCGTAGCGGGTTCGCTGCTCCAGGCGCTGCGCCTCCAGAAGCTTATCTTTGGAGCGCAGTACGGCCAGGCGGGACTCGAGTTCGGCCTCAATGTTGACGAGGGCCCGCTCCATCTTCTCCCTGGATGTGGCATAGTGACTGGCGGGGAAAATGGCTACATGGTTGCGACTGCCCAGAATTTCTCCGGTAAGCACGTCAAATTCCAGCAGCTTTTCCACCTCGTCGCCGTTAAAATCCACCCGGATTGCTTTTTCCGTTGCGGACGCCGGGAAGATCTCAAGCACGTCTCCCCGCACCCGGAATTTGCCCCGGATAAAATTGATCTCGTTGCGCTCGTACTGGATGTCAACCAGCTTGCGCAGAACGGTGTCCCGGTCGTAACATTCCCCCTGGCGCAGGGAAAGTACCAGGGTGCTGTATTCCTCGGGGTCGCCCAGTCCGTAAATACAGGAAACGCTGGCCACGATGATCACGTCCCGCCGCTCAAAGAGGGCAGTGGTGGCCGAGTGGCGCAGCTTATCTATTTCATCGTTGATGGAGGCGTCCTTCTCGATATAAGTATCGGTATGGGGGATGTACGCCTCGGGCTGGTAGTAATCGTAGTAACTGACGAAGTACTCCACGGCGTTTTCAGGAAAGAACTCCTTGAACTCGCTGCAGAGCTGGGCTGCCAGGGTCTTGTTGTGGGCAATGACCAAGGTGGGGCGCTGCACCTGGGCAATGACATTGGCAATGGTGAAGGTCTTGCCAGAGCCGGTAACGCCCAGCAAAGTTTGATGGCGGGTATTCTTGTGTAAGCCCTTGACCAGTTGTTCAATGGCCTGGGGCTGATCCCCCGTGGGTTTATAGTTCGAAACTAGCTCAAATTGGCGTTCCATAATATCTCACTCCCGTTACGAACAGGTGTTTCTATTCTACCATATTTTTTCCCTGATGTATATCCGTATCCAGGACAAACAAGATTATATCATACAAGCAGCCTGATGCTCACGCACCAGACTGCTTCTTTTTGATCCTTTCCCACATCCGCGCCAGGAAGCCCTGCCCGCCCAATTTTACGTAGGATCCTCTCTCGCTCTTATCTGGCACTGGGACCAGGCCCAGCTTGCCCTGGCTTTGGTGGATGAGAACTGTCCTGGTCGCACCCTCTGGGGACACCGCCTCTATTTCTGCCAGGCCGGGAAAGGTATTGAGGGCAGCACTCAGATCCCGGCGGCTGTTGACATCGATGCCGTTGACATTGAGGATTATCCAGCCCCCAGCCAAGCCTTGAGCCTGGGCGGCGGATTTGGGCAGGACGGTGAGGAGCCTTACACCTCGCTCTGGGGCGGTAAAGAGGGGGTCCCCTGCCCACTCTCGGCGATTGCCGGCCTGAATAAGGTATTCGTGACCCAAGGGGGCAAAGAGCACTGCCAGCACTTGCATACCCGTCCAGCGCCCCGAAAGAATGGCCAACGCCAGCAGGACAATGCTGTAGAGCAGCAAGTTCCGGGCAGACCAGCGACTCTTGGCCCGGGGAGTGGAAGAGATGGCGATGTCGGAATATCCCAGGGCCGCGACGATGGGCAAAGTATAGAAAAACAACATCATGCCCGGTCCCAGCTGGACATTAGGCTGGAGCAGAGGCCACCAATTGGGCATGGCAATGCTGTCGCCAATTATCTCCAGCTCTTGGCTGGCGACCACTGCCAAAAGGGCCGCCATGGGCATGGGCCAGAAGCGCTGGAGCATGAAGCCTCCCACAACATCGCCCTTGGGTCCCTGGACGATGACGGGGCTGGCATTGATGTGGCCGCTGACGAAAATTAACAGCGCCTCCGTCAGATGGAGCAAGCCCACCAGCGCCATCAATGCCGACAGGTCAACGGCCATGAGGCTGGCCACCAGGCCAAAGCTGGCCAGCTCCGGCCACAGTAAAGCTAGCCCCCGGAGCAGCAGGGATGCTACCCCCACCACGCCGCCA
>DAIOXA010000270.1:0-2891 GCA_036758185.1 Bacillota bacterium | reverse complement strand
GCCGCAACGCCAAGGGCTTGCCCCGGAGCACTCCCGAGTACTGCCAGGCCACGGGGCTAGAAGCTATAATAGGCTGGCTGTGGCTGAGCAATCAGCACCAGCGTCTGGAAGAAATTTTGGCCATCATTCTAACGGAGGGGGAGACTGATGAAGGTTGAGCTCTTGAATTGGACGCCGAACCCAGAAAACACAGTGGCCGCCGCTGCAAGACTCTGCTATTCTGACGCCAACATCGCCCGACTTGCCGAAAGGATGCAGGGAGAAATGGCCGCAGACTTGGTGAAAAGGCTCATGGAAATGGGTCATCTTTCACCACTGGAACACGTAAGCTTTACCTTTGGTATTGAAGGTGTGAGCCGGGCCTTGACCCACCAGCTGGTGCGCCACCGCATTGCCAGTTACTCGCAAAAGTCCCAGCGCTACGTGCTGGAGCATGGGTTTGAGTATGTTATGCCACCGTCAATACACAAGAGTCCCCAGGCAGAAGAGAGATATAAAGAAATAATGGCCGCCATCAGGCAGGGGTATGCCGAGCTGGCTACCATGGTAGACAAGGAAGATGCCCGCTATGTCTTGCCCAATGCCTGCCATACCAGTATAATCGTCACCATGAACTGTCGCAGCCTCCTTAACTTCTTTGAACACCGCTGCTGTCAGCGAGCCCAATGGGAGATCCGCACCCTGGCTTGGCGGATGCTAGCCCTGGTGCGTGGGCCTGCGCCCATTCTCTTTGCCCGGGCCGGCGCCCGCTGTGACATCGACGGCGCCTGTCCCGAGGGATCAATGTCCTGTGGGCGGTGGCAAAAGATGAGGGATAATGTCTGAGATTATTGCCGGGCGCAACAATGTCATGGCAGCCCTCCAGGGAGAGCGATCCCTGACCAAAATATTAGTGGCCAAGGGCATTCGCGGCAATTTGCAGTCCCTGTTGGACCAGGCCAAGGAGCGGGGCTGTCCCGTCCAATTCGTGCCCCGGGCCAAGTTAGACGATATCAGCGGGGGGCTAAATCATCAGGGGATAATAGCTGAAACTGCCGCGTGGCGGTATTGGGAGCTGGCTGAACTCCTGGCAAGCATCGATATTAAATCCAACCCGGTTCTCTTGGTGCTGGACGGGGTGGAGGATCCTCACAATTTAGGGGCTCTGCTCCGTTCAGGGGAGTGTGCCGGGATATCGGGGGTAGTCTTGCCCCGACGTCGTAGCGTCCAACTCACCGAGACGGTGGCTCGAGTATCCATGGGGGCCATAGAGTCGGTACCAGTGGCGCGGGTGGGCAACTTGGCCCAAACCCTAGAGTCTCTCAAGAAGGCAGGATTCTGGATTGCCGCCGCCGACATGTCGGGACAGTGCTATTGGCAAATTAATTGGGATTTCCCCGTTGTCCTGATCCTAGGCGGGGAGGGCAGCGGCGTATCGCGACTGTTAAAAAGTAAAAGTGACTATATCGTAAGTATACCCACCCGGGGGCGGGTAGACTCCCTCAATGTTTCAGTGGCCGGCGCTGTTCTCTTCTACGAGATGCTACGGCAAAGGGGACTTGGCAATGGAATACCTCATAGTTGACGGCTACAATGTTATTGGGAGCTGGCCCAACTTACAGCAACTGGGGAAGGTCGCCTTGGAAGATGCCCGGCATAAATTGGTGGAAGTACTGGCGGAATACCAGGCCTTTACGGGACAAGAAATCATCATCGTCTTTGATGCCTATCGCAGCAAGGGGCGCAAAGTGGTCGAGCATGGTCCGGGGATAGAGGTTCGCTATACAGACCATGGTCAGACTGCCGACTCCCTCATCGAGAGCCTTGTCAGCAATTTGTCGGAACGTTACCCGGTGGGAGTGGTCACATCGGACTGGGCTCAACAGCAGATAGTCATGGGCAAGGGCGCCAGGCGCTGGTCCAGTCGTGAGTTCTACCTCGAAGTCAACAAGGTCACCGGTCAGATTTCCAGCGCCGCTGGTCGCACTCTGGTGGATCGCCCTACCACCGCTTTGGCCAACCGCTTGGACGAAAAATCCCGAAAAAACTTGGAAAAGTTTTCAACTAGAAAAGACTGGCCTTGACGCCTTGCCAACTACATGGGTATAATTATTAAACAGAACTGCGGGGGAGGGAATTGCATGACCATTACTGTCAAAGAAGACAGTTTTGATTGGGACATGCTGGGCGATGAGGAGATAGCAAGGGCTGCTTGCCACGGTAATTGCCAAGCCACGGAATTTTTGATTAATAAGTATAAAAATTTTGTCCGCGCCAAGGCCCGCTCCTATTTCTTAATCGGCGCCGACCGGGAAGATATCATCCAGGAAGGCATGATTGGTCTGTACAAATCCATTCGCGACTTCCGGGAGGACAAGCTCTCTTCCTTTAAGGCCTTTGCCGAGCTATGTGTTACCCGGCAGATTATCACGGCAATCAAGACGGCAACCCGGCAAAAGCATATTCCCCTTAATTCCTATGTTTCTCTAAACAAGCCCATCTTTGATGAAGATTCAGACCGCACGCTGATGGATGTCATCTCCGGCGCCAAGGTAACCGACCCCGAAGAGCTAATGATCAATCGTGAGGAGTATGGCGATATCGAAAAGAAAATGGGCGAAATCCTCAGTTCCCTAGAGCGCAAAGTCTTGATGCTCTACCTAGAGGGCAAATCTTATCAGGAGATTGCCATGGAGCTTCAACGCCATGTCAAATCCATAGACAACGCCCTACAGCGGGTCAAGCGCAAGCTAGAGCGCTACCTTGAACTTAGAGATATTTGAGCAAAAATGGATTGTTTATTCCTTGACCTGGCATGGGCCGCTGTGTATAATATAGTTTGTGATTGAAATGTACGTGGAGAGGTTCCCGAGTTGGCCAAAGGGGGCAGACTGTAAATCTGCTGGCTCCGC
>DAIOXA010000269.1:0-2903 GCA_036758185.1 Bacillota bacterium | reverse complement strand
GCCGTGGCCAACGGCAAGGCTGTCTGTGACGGTGAGGATGAAGGTTTTGTCAAAATTTTGGCCGGGGCTGACGGGAAAATCCTGGGCGTGCATATTGCCGCTGCCCATGGTGCGGAACTTATTCATGAGGCAGCGGTCGTCTACCGGTCCGGCCTCAGCGCAGGGACCTTGGCCGAGACTATTCATGTCCATCCCACGGTTGGGGAAATGGTAATGGAGGCCGCCGCCGCCCTGGATATCCATTAATTGTTGTGTTCACGGCCTTTATTACTGTAGACTTAACTTAAGCATAATATCCGCCGGAAAGGGCGATGACTGATGAAAAAATTTTATAAGGTTTTGTGTATCTGTGGACATGGACTAGGAAGTAGCATGATGCTGAGAATGACTGTGGAATCGGTCTTTGCAGACTTGGGAATCGATGCCAATATAGAAACCGCTTGTGTCGCCGAGGCCGGCGGGTACTTGTTGGGCATTGACCTTGTGATCATCAGCCCTGAGCTGCGCAAGCTAGTGGATATTCCAGAGCAGATTGAAGTTATTGAGGTAATTAACTTCTTGGATAAAAATGAAGTTAGCGCAAAGCTGGAGGGTTTCTTTTCCGGCAAATAAGGATAGGAGTGAGAATATGAGTTGGTTCCGGGAGCAATTTGGTCACGAGAAGGTCGCCATTGCCTCTCTGTACATGCCCTCAATGAAGGCAATCGTTGCCGGAAAACTGAGCTATGATGATGCAGTTAACATTCTGCAAAGAGAGATAGCTGCTTTAGAGGAAGGCGGGATTGACGGGATAGTCCTGGGCAATCAACAGGATTTGCCCTGGGAAAAGCAGTTGGCGCCGGAATACCTGGCCATGATGCCTATGCTCATCCGCGATGCCATGCAACCCTTCAAGACTCCACTGGGCATTACAGTTTTCCGGGACACCAAGGCCGCCTTGGCTGTGGCCAAGTCCGTGGGGGCAGGTTTTGTCCGGGGAGTTTTTTCCGGGGTATATGCCGGCCCCTTGGGATTGATGGAATTCAATGTTAGTGAGATCCTGGAGTACCGGGAGAAAATCAAAGCCGGCGCCATTAAGGCCATGTTCATGGTCAATCCCATTGTCACATCGCCCATGGATAAGCGGGAAATCCCTTCGATTGTCAAGGACTTTGTCCAGTTTTGCGGCGCCGATGCCGTAACCCTGTGCGGCCCCCGAGTGGGGGAACCCGTGGCCATGTCTGACTTGCAGATTGCCCGGGTCAGCGCCAAGGGGGTCCCGGTTATCCTGAACAACGGCGCCAACACAGATAATATTGGCGACGTCCTCTCCGTCTGTGATGGGGCCGTGGTTGCCACTAGCCTCAAGGGGGAGGGATCCTTCTCTGCGGAAAAGGTCAGACAATTTATGGATGAGGTCAGAGCCATCAGAGGGGAGTAACAAAATGTCTAATGCCATTCTCAACTTAGATGCCATCTCTGTAAACTTTTCTGCCAAGGATTGGCAGGAAGCTATTAGGGAATGCGGCCGACTCCTGCTCAACCAGGACTTAATCGAAGAAAGATATATTCAGGGTATGATTCAGACTGTGGAAGAAATGGGCAACTATATTGTCTTGGCCCCTGGGCTAGCTTTGCCCCATGCCCGCCCGGAGCAGGGCGTAAAAAAGGTGGGGGCATGTATCGTAACCCTTCAAGAACCGGTGGACCTCCTGGGAAAAGAGGCGGATATTTTCATCAGTTTTTCTGCTGTGGATAGCGACAGCCATGTGGAAATGCTGCGGGGAATTGCTGAGGTGTGCATGGTTGAGGAGAACCTGGACGCTATCCGTCAGGCCGAAACAATCGGGGAGATCTATACCGTATTTAACCAGGAATGAACCTTCGGAAAAATAGGTAGAGGGTCAGGGTTACTGGCCCTTTACCGTTGGGGGGATAGTAATAAATCTAAACCGCAAAATATCTATGTTCGCTTTTGATTTAGACGGCACTCTATTAAATGATTCCTTTGATATTAGTAAGTTTACCCTGGGCAAAATTCACCAGGCCATGGATAAGGGTGTCAAGGTAACAATTTCTTCTGCCCGCATTCCTACCATGCAACAAGTGTTTATCGGGTTACTGGGGATAAGGGGACCCTATATAGCCAGCAATGGCGGCTTGATTCTCAATAGTGCCGATAAAACTGTACTGAACGACCAGCCCATAGCAGATCCAGTCTTAATGAGGTTGTGCCATTTAGCCATAGAAACTAAACTGCACCTATCTTTGCAGACAATGAAGAACATATACTTTACCCGGGATAATCCGCGAATCGCAAGGTTGGAGCATTATAACCACGTGGCGCAAAAATACGGATACCCCCGCGCCCCCATGCAAGTATTGGATAGTGATTATGGAAATTATGATAATAGCCCTACGTACAAAGTTCTTATCCATGCTCCAGAAGAGGAGAAATTTCAGGCGCTCGCCAGCTTTTTGGATTCTGAAGAGGACCTGGTGTACACTTTCAGTGAAGCAAATTTGTTTGATATCACTCGTCGAGGAACCAATAAAGGGATGGGCATTGAGATTGTGGCAGGGTATTATGGAATTCCCTTGGAGGAGGTCTGCGCCTTTGGGGATTATGACAATGATATCCCCATCTTTGAGAAGGTCGGAACCACCGTGGCAATGGGCAATTCCAGTAAGAACCTTAAGGCCAAAGCGGAGTTCATTACCGATTTCAACAATAATGACGGCATCGGCAAAGCCATTGAGAAATTGAGCCGATTTTTCTAGGGTAGAATATGCTATACAGTATTGTTAGCGATCCAGCAGATAATTTTAATAAGTGTCACTGTTGGCTTTTTTAAATGGAAGATACTCCAGCCATGGTTCCGGGCTCTGGCAAGAGCACCATCGTCAACTTGGTCTGCCGCTTT
>DAIOXA010000268.1:342-2911 GCA_036758185.1 Bacillota bacterium | reverse complement strand
ACCTGGCGTCCTCAATTCTATTGCCACAGTTGCTGCAGTACTGGTACTGTCCTCGATCCAACCTGGCAATAGCGTGCTGGATTGCCCCCAAAATATGAGCGTCGTTTTCCCGCAGGGCGGCGTCCAAATTGCGCAGATAGTCCTCAGTGGCCACATCGGCGGGATGGTTGTCAAATACCGTTAGTGCGTGGCTGTAGTCCCGGAGGCTCTTTTTGCTAGCCTCGTCGCTAGAACCTGTGCTACCCACCTCCCGCAACAAATCCAGCAAGCGGCGGCGTTGCGCCTGTAAATCCATGACCCCAACTCCTTCAGCTAAGGCTTTAAATGATCTTGGACAATGACAACAATATCGGCGATAAAGTCCCCGATAATGGGAAGATTTAAGAACACCAGGCGTTGCAGCACCATGAGGACTACGGCGCCTAGGATGGTAAAGCCAATGGCAATGCCCAAACCCCGGGATAGCCCGCCAACAAAGTTAATGAGGACATAGCGTCGGGGATTATTTAACATCTCCATGTACTCGGCCAAATTAAACTTCTCCATATTCTGGGACAATCGCTGCAGTTGCTGATGGACTTTGTCAAGCAAAGTTTTGTCCACGGTGGAACCCTCCCAGGATACTGTACCCAGATAATAAGGATTTTAGCCAGCCAGGCGCACCAGTTCTCTGGCCAAGAGCTGGGTAGGGTCGATAAACTCCTGCCCAGCCAGAAGGATGGGTAATTCTGTACAGCCCGCGATGACTTCTTTAGCCCCGGCTACCCGGAGTGTTTCATACACTGCCGCAGCCAACTTAGAGCTAGCCTTAGTTTCCCCGCCCTTAAAGGTATAGATAGCCCTCATCAAATCGGCTTGGTCACCCCTTTCAGGTAGTAATACCCGCACTCCCCTGGCTTCCAGCTCTTGTCTATACAGCCCCGCAGCAAGGGTACCGTCGGTGGCAAGCAGGCCTACGCAACTAGCCTCATTCTCCAGCAAGTGGGCCACCGTCACATCCACTATACTTACAAAGGGGACGGTTACTTCCCTCTGCAAGTCCGGAAGGAAGGCATGGGCAGTATTACAGGGGATGGCCAGCAACTGAGCGCCTTGGGCAATAAGGCCCTGGGCATTTCTCAAGAGGTGAAGGATGACTACCTCCCCCTCCTTTCTGAGGATTGCCTGGGTGCGGTCGGGAATAGAGGGGTCGATGTCCGCCAGCACCCTGACGTATTCTTGTTCTGATTTGCCAGAAGAATGGGCATAGATTTTTTCCAGTAAGTCTACGGTGGCCGCCGGGCCCATCCCCCCGATGATGCCGATGATCTTTGCCATAAGTCAAGCCCCTTTCTCAACACATGCCAGTATTATACCAGATTATGGCCAGGGGCGGACAATCCCGCTCTCCCCGGTATATTGGCCACAAAAAGGGGCGCCCCGCGCCCCAGGTCAACCTGTGTTCTTTTAGAATTCATCGCTGGCAGCAGCGGTCAACTTGCCGAACCGCTCTATTTCTGCCCAGTCATCACTATTGACAATTTCCAGTTGGGCTTCCAGCAAAGACTTGAACCGACTCCTAAAGATATGGGCCTGTTTAACCAAATCTTCGATTTCCCGCTGGACCTTGCGGCCCCTGGCCTGGCTCTCCTCAATACCGCGCTTGGACTCCCGCTCGGCTTCCTTGCGAATGAGGTCGGCTTCACCCAAGGCAGTCTCCTTGACCTCCTTGGCCGTCTGCTGAGCCACAATAATTGCATTGTGCAGGGTTTCTTCGATCTTGGTATAGTGCTCTAATTTATCGGATAAGTCCTGGACCTTCTGCTTCATGCTCATGTTTTCTTTTATAAGCAACTCATAATCCTTGACAACCCTGTCCAGAAATTCATTGACCTCATCTTCATCATAGCCCCTGAAGCCCTTGCTAAATTCTTTATTGTGAATATCCAACGGAGTTAGTGGCATGTACGACACCCCTTAACATATTTTCTTCTCCCAGTTCTTTTCGACAACATATCTAGTATTTCCTGCCTTTTCAGCTGTACTTTTTCAGGGTAATCCTTGTCCGACCCTTCTTGGTCTCTACCCCCACTTCAGCTAGTTCCAGGCGCCCCTTGCCTCGAATGGAGAGGACATCCCCGGCACTAAGCTGAAATCCCGGTCGCCCAATGTGGCGCCAGTTGACCTTGACCTTATCTGCCTTAATCAAATCCACTGCCTTACCCCGGCCAATGCCAAGACCTGAGCTAAGGACGGCGTCCAGACGCACCGAGGCCACAGTACAGTTAATGGTGCGCTGGGGCTGCTCCTCCACCTTTAATTGGTAGGGGGGGATTTCCGCAACTACAGCTTTAAACTTATTGACCTCGGGCAAGCCCAGGAGGACCGGGGAAATTTCCCTGGCGACCACCACCTGGGCGCCACCGGCATATGCTATGATATCCCCCACCACTGAACGGCGCAGGCCCAAGCCAACTATGGCGCCTAAGTAGTCCCGGTGAGAGAGGATTCTAGAGGGATCGGAGAGGCTTATAGCCAACACGGCAATGGGCAATTCGATGTCATCGGAGCGATAATAGTCGGGAAATAC
>DAIOXA010000268.1:0-332 GCA_036758185.1 Bacillota bacterium | reverse complement strand
GCCACTGCTGTCCAATTTTTTTGGCGCTTCAGTTCTGCCCCGGCATACCCTCCCTCCTCCAGGTAGCGAATGCCAAAAAAATTGGACAGCAGTGGCCGCACAAAGTCCCGGTGAAAAGGGTCCAGAAAATCGGTATACTTGACTACCTGGTTAGAACTGGCGATTTGGCCGCAGTCCAGCACCCTGGCCACCAACTGCTTATCCACGCCGACAGGCAGGTTGTGCAATGAATGTGTCAAAACAACATCCCCCTAAGCAAGCTCAAGAGCAGCATCAAGATCATTGGCGAGAGATCCAGATATCCCATCCCCATGGCAATGGGAGGAATCAGC
>DAIOXA010000267.1:0-2920 GCA_036758185.1 Bacillota bacterium | reverse complement strand
TCTACACCGCCCATAACGAGGCAGACGAGGCTGCCTTTATCGTCGATACAGTGCAGAGGGGCAAGCGCCCCCTTGGTGACTACGCCGTGCTCTTCCGCACCCGAGCCCAGTCCCGGGCTCTGGAGGAAGCCATGATCAAGGCGGGGATTCCTTACCAGCTCATCGGCGGCCTGCCCTTCTACGGGCGCAAGGAAATAAAAGACATGCTGGCTTACCTCAAGGTGCTGGGTAATCCCTGGGATGTGGTCAGCCTCTCCAGGATAATCAATGAGCCCCGGCGGGGCATCGGCGACCGCACGCTGGAGAAGCTACTGGCCTACGCCGGGGCCAATAACCTGGCCCCCATGTCCTGTCTGGAGGCGGTTGCCCAAAAAATTGGAGGAGGGTCTGGCAACTGTATCATTGATTTTTCCCGCATGATGTCCCATTTAGATGCCGTGGCTGGAGAGTCCGCCGTCACTATCACCCTGCAGGAGGTCATGCACAAGACGGGCTATGTCGCCGCCCTTACCGCCGAGCAGAGCATCGAAGCCCAGAGCCGCCTGGAAAACCTTCAGGAACTGCTGACGGTGACGGAAGACTATGACCACCGGGTGGGGGGAGACTTGAGCCTGTTTTTGGAGGAGGTCTCGCTGGTGGCCGATGTTGACAAACTGGAGGAAGGGCTGGATGGCATCACCCTCATGACCATGCATAGCGCCAAGGGGCTGGAGTTCCCCGTCATATTTTTGGTGGGTATGGAGGAGGGGCTCTTCCCCCATGCTCGCTCTTTGGAGCAAGAGGAGGAGCTCCAGGAAGAGCGGCGCCTGTGCTATGTAGGCATGACCCGGGCTCGGGAGGAACTGATCCTGGTGTGGGCCAGAACCCGTCACCTCTTTGGTCGTCTGGAAGCCTGTCGCCCCTCCCGCTTCCTCAAGGAAACGGAAGAAAAGTACCTGTACTTCATCAATGGCTCCCCCTTCCAACTCAAGATGTGGGCCGGCCCCACCGAAGCCAGACCCAAGGCCTCCATTACTAAGACCCAGTACAAGGTGGGTATGGTGGTGGAGCATGGTAAATGGGGTCGGGGCACCGTAGTTGAGACCTCTTCCCTGGGGGATCAGGCTGTAATCCTGGTGGAGTTCGCCGGCACTGACCGCCGTCGCCTCATGGCGGACTTCGCCCCCCTCACCGTAGTGGAGGGGTAGCATGATGATCAAGGATTTGAATCACATTACCTTTGCCGTGGCGGACATCAATCGGGCGACAGAGTTTTACACCCATGTCCTCGGGGCAACGCTATTGGTTAAGGGAGCAAGAATGGCATATATGGATTTGGCCGGGATTTGGCTAGCCTTGAATATGGAACCAGAGGCCAAGGCCGCTGATACTTACACCCACATCGCCTTTTCCGTGGCCGAAGCCGATCTAGAATCTTTTCGCCGCCGTTTGCAGGAACGGGGCATTGACCTGCGGCGTGACCGGTCCCGTCATGCCGATGAGGGTCAGTCCCTGTATTTCAGGGATCCCGACGGGCATCTTATAGAATTGCATACAAAAACCCTGGCAGACAGGGTAGAATATTATAGGGAACACAAGCCGGAGATGAAGTTTTACGATGGAGGGAAAGAGCATGGATAAGACCACTGCCAAAGAGCGCTTGGATCAATTACGTCAGGAAATAAACCGGCATAATTGGCTGTACCATGTCCAGGACGCTCCGGAGATAAGCGACGCCGAATATGACAAGCTGATGCGAGAGCTGGTCGAAGTTGAGGAGCAGCATCCAGAGTTAATCGTGCCCGAATCCCCCTCCCAGCGGGTGGGGGGGACAATTCTCGCGGGATTTACCCCGGTAAGGCATCCCGTGCCCATGCTCAGCTTGGACAACGCCTTTTCCCCCGAGGAATTGCGAGCCTTCGACCAGCGCTTGCATCGCCTCTTGGGGACTGTCCCTGCCTATGTGGTGGAATTAAAAATTGATGGCCTGGCTGTGGCCCTGGAATACCGGGATGGACTCTATGTCCAGGGCGCAACCCGGGGGGACGGTAGCATCGGCGAAGATATCACTGACAACCTGCGCACCATCAAATCCCTGCCCCTGCGCTTGCCTACGCCGGTAAACATCCGGGTCCGGGGCGAGGCCTTCATGCCCCGTCCAGCCTTCGAGACCCTGAACAAGGTGCGGGAAGAGCAGGGCCAGGCCCTGTTTGCCAATCCCCGCAACGCTGCCGCCGGTTCCCTGCGCCAGTTGGACCCAAAGATTGCCGCTTCCCGTCAACTGGACCTCTTTGTCTACGCCCTGGACGGGGCCCAAGAGCAGGGGAGCCACTGGCAGGCCATGAACTGGTTGGAAGAATTAGGCTTCAAGGTCAACCCCCAGCGCCAGCGCTTCCAGGACATCGAAGCTGTAATTGAGCACATTGAGACCTGGCAGGAAAAGAGAATGGAGTTGCCCTATGCCACCGACGGCATGGTCATCAAGGTGGATGATTTGGATCTCCAGGAGCAGGCGGGATATACTGCCAAGAGTCCGCGTTGGGCCATCGCCTGGAAATTCCCCGCCCAGCAGGGAGAGTCCCGCATCCTGGACATCACCCTCAACGTCGGCCGCACCGGGGCCATCACCCCCACGGCGGAGTTAGAGCCGGTGCAACTGGCCGGGACCACCGTCAGCCGGGCCAGCCTGCACAACGAAGATTACATACGAGAAAAAGACATCCGCATCGGCGACGCCGTTCTGGTCCAAAAGGCCGGAGACATCATCCCCGAGATCATCGCTTCCCTGAAGGACAAACGGGACGGTAGCGAAATTATCTGGCAGCCCCCGGCCCAATGCCCTGCCTGTGGTAGCGAGTCCCTACGGGTGGAGGGAGAGGCGGTGCGCCGCTGCCCAAATCCCGGCTGCCCTGCCCAGATCCGCGAGCGGGTCATTCACTTC
>DAIOXA010000266.1:0-2930 GCA_036758185.1 Bacillota bacterium | reverse complement strand
CAGGACGAATTCATACCACATCAGGGGTTCGGTATAGGTGAATGCCACGCCACAGTTGCCTCGCTCCCGCAAAGAGATGGCCAGGGCGCTCAGCTCTTGGGCAGTGATGATGGTGGTGGGCAGGGAACCCTGGACGCTTTCCCAGTTTTGACAGAAGCCGCAGGCCAAGTTGCAGCCCAGGGAGCCCACCGACAGCACCTGGGCGCCGGGATAAAAGTGATACAGGGGCTTTTTCTCCATGGGGTCCAGGGCAATGCCACTGATGACACCGTAATTGTCGGTATACAGGGCGCCATGACGGTTGTGCCGGACCTTACAGCGGCCCCTCCCCTCCGGGGCAATGCAGCACTGATGGGGGCAGAGTTGGCAGAGGACCTTGTCCTTACACAAGGCCTGCCAGTACGCGGCTTCCTTCATCAGGTGAACCTTTCGACGGTAAAGGTATAGAGCTCTGCTTCCCGGGATTTGGGCCAAGGGATGTTGGCCTTGGCACAGACTATTTTTAGCTGCTCCTCGGGGGAATCCACTCCCGGCAGGTCGGGCAGCAACAAGCCCCGCTTGCCCTGCCACTGGGCGATGAGGCCCAGCCTTGCCGGGTCCAGCTGGGAATACTGGGCAGGGGTAGGCGGACTCAGCACATCGACGCTGATGATAAGCTCTGCCAATTCTTCAGCTGTCACTGGAGGGAAACGGGGATCTTCCGTTGCGGCGTCGATGGCATTGACGACAATCTCCTGGGCCAGGCTGGATCGGGCGGGCTGAATTGTGCCGATACATCCCCGGAGCTGATCATCCAAATGTAGAGTGACAAAAGCAGCAGCCTTGGTGTCCAGAGGAGGTTTTGCCGCCACCTCTGGGACATCGCCGGTTTCTAAGTAATGGCGGATAGCATCCTTGGCCAAGCGCGTGTGGGGGCTTGCCTCCACTGGCCGCGCCTTGGGCAAGGGAAGGCTGGGCATGCTGCCTGGAGGTCCAAGCTCAAAGGTAGCCACCAAGTAGCCTACTCCAAAGGGTCCCTGATAGCTGAGGACCTCGCTCTGGCAAGCGCGGCCATCCAATGCCCCCAGTAAGGTAATCAGGGGCCGCCAGCCGCATTCAGCGGCCCGTTGGCGCAGCTCGGGGGAAATGGCCAGCACTGTGGTAAAGTTCTTTTCTGCCAAAGCCCTGACGATTACTTCGTCAAATTGGGCTCCGGCGGAATTATAGGGGGAAGGGGCATCCTTGGTCAGGCAGTGGGACATATCCCCACTGGCCACCAAAGCAACGGACCCTTGGTCTGCCGCCTGGGCCAGGACCTGGCCCATTCCATAACACTGAGCCGGGGGCAGGCCACCGATGCGCACACAGACAACCTTGCCCTGCCAACCAGCCTGCTGTAAATACCACAAAGGCACCATGGCGCCATGGTCCAAGGTGGTGCTGTGGCGATGACTGGCCAATTCCCGGGCAGTTAAGGACAGCAGCGGTAGGTTGCGGGCCCCTGCCAGGGCCTGGGCTCGCTCTACATAGTCCAAGTCATTGGGCCAAGCCATGGAGACCAGGGAGCCAAAAGGTGTGAAGTCTCCCTCCAGGGAAGGCCAACCCGCCATGGTAAATGCATCGGAGAATACCGGCCCGTGGGGAGTGACTACCACCACCGTCGTAGGGGCCGTTTCCTTGAGACGCCGGGCAAATTCCCGATAGGCGCCGTCGGTTTGGGCAACTTCAGCCTTTTCACCATCACCGATGCCCTCAATGAGCAGGGGCGGATGGGGAACAAAGCCTGCGAATACCAGAGGACTCATGGTCAACAACTCCTTATAAATACTCTTTGCTGATATAGGCAGATGTCATTGCCGCCAGCAACGCCCCATACCCCAGGTTAAAGGTGAGGCAATCGCCGATGGTAAGTGGAGCGGGGTAGTTGCTGACGTCCAGCAATAGGTGATCGCTGCTACCGCCCAGTATTTCTACACCAAAGGGGGGGGCTAACCTGTTCAGTACTACGTCCTGACGACCCAGGGCGAGGATGGCCCGGCGGTGGATGCCCCGGTCATCAAAGACGGGGGCGCTGCCAAAGGCATCTTGCCCAATCTCGCCGATGGGTACTGAGGGCTTTTCCTTAAGCTCTATAACCTCGGCCACCAGTTGAAAGCAATCCAGGTGGGCGCCTGGTATTGGCTGGCGGGCGACAGTCTCCCTCCCCAGGATGATGCTTTCACCCAAGCGGAGCTGGGTAACGGGTGGCATGCGCCCCTCCAGGAGTAAGGGCAAGCTGCTGGAATTGCCTCCCGATATCACCGGCAGGGGGCGAGAGTAAGACATCTCGGCCCGGCGATTATAATCCAGCAGGCGACTTAGATTGTCCTGGCTGGGAATGACGCCGCCATAGCAGGACAAATTCGTGCCCAAGCCCAAGAGGCGGATGTGCTGCAGGGCTTTGAGTTCTTGAACTGTTGCTTCTAGATCATCTGGCCAAACTCCCTCCCGCAGGTCACCCAAGTCCACCATGAGGATGATGTCGTGGATCAGGCCCACCTGGGCGGCGGCAGCGTTCAAGGCCTTGATGGTGCTGAGCTCGGAGTTGAGGCTGCACTGGAATAACTTGACCACCTCTGCAACTTGGCTGGGGCTAGGCAGTCTAAGGAGCAGCAGGGGAACAGTGATGCCCCCTTGCCGCAGACGGCGGGCGTTTTCCAGGCGGGATTCCCCCAGCAGCTGCATACCTCCGTCCAACATGGCCTGGGCCACTTGGGGATCGCCGCAAGCCGCTTTGGTGACCCCCACCGGCTCAATGCCGTTGGCATTGCAGAGGTCTACCAGGAGGCGAGTGTTTGCTTTAAGCTTGCTCAGGTCAATGATTATTTTTGGATTCATATATACCTCCCTATCCCATCCCCATGGAAGCCAGCATGAGCTGCACTGCGGCCTGGGGATGACTTTTGGCCAGC
>DAIOXA010000265.1:0-2931 GCA_036758185.1 Bacillota bacterium | reverse complement strand
AGCTCTGGCTGGAGCAGCTGGGGGAGGGCATACAGCAAGCCTGCGCTTCGTTGGAAGCTGAACTGAATTTCTTTAAGCTGCAATAGTACCACCATAGAAGTTTCATTTAGCCGGAAAAACTTGTTCATATTTGCCGATGATATAAAATGTATTAATTTGCTCTTGCCCAGAGGTCTCAACCCGGACAATTATCCGCAGCGACTGGTTTACCGAGAGTTCAAAAAATCCTTCGGTCCCCTGGATTATCTTAAACCTGAGAGAGGGATGAGAAGGATTGGCTATAAAAAGCTCTATTGACTTGAGTACTTGCTTTTTACATGCTTTACTAAGAGCCTGGTAGTGCTTGTCAAACTTGCGGGTGGATCGGAACTTCCTAGTCATCTTGTAAGCCTTTGCTAAAGTCGTCTGGATTAGAGAACTCCCTTATCCGGCCGGCTTTGACATCTTCTTCAGCTTCGGCCATATCCTTTTGCGTTTTTTTGCTCCAAAAATATGCTTGGCTTGCCGGCACAAGTTTATATGGCTCGATAATAATCTTAGCGCCATCTACTCGAACATCGAGCATGTCTCCTTCATAGATATCTAGTTTTTCTCTGACTTCCTTAGGTAGAGTGATCAGATTTCTCTTTTGAACCGGGACCTTGTAGGATTTATCAGTCATAATTCACACCTCCCATACCACTATATGCGTTATTACGTAATAACGCAATACCAAACCATTGCCAGATTCAGATGCTGAGGAGGGTGTGCCAAAACTCTCTTAGAACCACCGACCTACGCAAATCAAGCGTTCAGCTGCTGCCACTAACACAGTTGTGAGGATATTAGAGCCGATAATTGTCAGGGCCAGCTTCTTCTTGTCAGCGCTATCCCTGAACAAAGAGAAATAAACCACCGGCGCCTCGATGACCAGGGTCAGAATCAGATAGCCTGCAGCTACTATGAAAAACGGACCTCTTTCAAAGGATGCCACTACGGAAAAACGTCCCTGGGTGGGAATCATCTGATAAGCCCTGAATAAGTAAGGGGTAAGGAAAGAAAAAAGGTTGGCTAGGGCGACGGTGAACAGGACTTTTCCCGTTCTGCCGATAGCTGCGAACTTACTGATAGCTACAGTTTCGATGAGCAATGTGCCGATAACTGCAAGAGGAAAAATAGGCAGGGGGCTGGTGGTCAGCCACTGCCAGGACGAGTTGGCCTGGGCCCGGGATGTAATAAGAAATATGGTAAAGAGTAACACGGCTATCCACCTTGAAGACGATTTCATCGGTGTTTCACCTCCTCTTATATTGATCGCAGGGTCCTTCCCCATCGAAAGGATGAGGTGATAGACAAATCAGTATTATTATACCATAGTATTACATTGTCGGCGACACTTAAGGTACCTCTCCCGCACCAAACAATACTGAATTAGCGGGGGCTGTTAACTGATTCTATAATAGGAGCAGGAGACGAGGGACAAATGTCGAAGAATACTGTAAATGGGCTGTCAAGTTGGTTAGCAACGTATCTATGCCGCGGCTTGATAATGACACTTTGCCGCCATGTCCGAGGTGTAACGGGACAAGCTATAGTTAGGTCTAAATTTGATACCGCTAGCGGTTTTTTTTGTTTTATCAATAAGGCACAATCTAGTATTGACATACTAAACTATAACATGCTATACTCATACCAATCGCTGCAAGGAAGGAGGAACGTATCAAGAATGAATAAGAAATTAGATTTAGCTCTAAATACCCTATACCAACGGCAAATAACCTCCAGGGAACAGCTGCTCAATGAAATGCTGCGGGTCAGGATGACCTTAAAGCAATTTGAAGAAAGCACCGAAGTTATTGGCAAGGACCAATTATTCCAGGTCATGAAAAGCGCCACTGAAGATGAGTTAGGCTTCTTTCCCGCCGACCGGGAAGATTTTTCTGAGATCTATGAAGCTTTAAAGGCCATTGACCCCCTTGAGTTTACTCTATACATATATCAAGATGACCGGATGGGAACGGTCATTTCTCCCCGCTATCTCAGCAGATACATTTGCACACGAATCAAAAACCTGCAGCCAAATACGATGCTTATCCCCGAAGCAGAAAAGCACTTGTCAGGGCTCCGTGATATTATTACTCAAAGCGTCGATTTAACCCTTACAACCCAGCTGAAACCTATGTACCTGCTGCTGAAGCTGGCCTTCGGAGAGCACAAGCAGGTCAAGATTAAGTACGAATCTATCTACTCCGAGTGCCTGCAGGGTGAGAAGTTTGATTATATTTACCTGCTTCCGGCTTTCGGCGCCAGGCCCGATGAACCGGTTGTCTTTCTAACCAGAGATAGTGACGGGATGGCCCTGGAAAACATGTTGGGCCACTTAGCCGAGCAGGGAACCTTGGATGCCATAGTCCCGGCGAAAATCACATTCGCCGGCGGCGGAAATGAAAAGCTGAGGTCATATATCACCAAGAACTTCAGTGTGAAAAGTCTCCATATCTTGCCTGAGGGGACCTTCAGGCCCGCTACTGCAGTGAAAACTTATTTCTTAACTGTTACAGCCCGTCCTCAAGCAAAGGTGGACATCGGCAGTTTGGCATTGAATAAAGAAACGCTGGCGGTTACAGATAAGCAATCTATCCCCACCAGCAAGTTTAAGGCCCAACCGGATTGGAGGATTGAACTGCTCCTGTCTGAAGATGATGAAAATATACAAAGGTTTAGGCGCTCCGATGTCGAAAAGGTTAAGTTGAAAGAAGTTGCCGAAGTGTTCCGGGGCAAGTCAGTCTTAAAAAGGGATACCTCCCCGGGGAGCGTCGCGGTTCTGAACATTTCTGATATCGAAAACGGTGAAATCGACTATAGCGGTCTGGACACAATTGAGGAAGAGGAGCGAAAAATCAAGCGCTACCAAATGGAAACCGGTGATGTCGTCCTGTCCTGTCGGGGTAC
>DAIOXA010000264.1:0-2937 GCA_036758185.1 Bacillota bacterium | reverse complement strand
GGTCAAGCCAAAGCGGCGATAGGAAGCCTGGTGGCCACAAGCAACTAATTGCTGTGATGTACGGTATAACCGGTGGGACTTAGGGGCTCGAATTTGTAACCCCGCTCAAGCAATGTTTCGATGATTGTTGGCAGTGCCTCTACAGTGGATTGGCGGTATTTGAAGTCATGCATAAGTACAATAGCCTTCTGCCGGTTGCGCAACTGATTGATTGTATTACCGATGATAGAATCCACAGTAACTGTGGTGCCTCCTCTTGCATCCCCCGAATCAATATTCCAGTCAAAGTACTGCATGCCATGCTGCCAGAGATACTGATTAAACTGTGCCTGGGAAGTACGGCCGGCATGGTTTCTGGAGGTAAGCGAACCGCCTGCATAGCGGTATAGTCTAGGGTATTCACCAATAATGCTGTGTATTGCCTCTTGAGTAGCATGAAAATCCGAGGTGAAAGTATCGATATTGCGGTAGATATTTTTGTGGTCGTGGTTATAGGTGTGGTTGCCAATGGCATGCCCCGAGGCATGGATACGCTTTATGAGCTCCGGTTGGGTAAGACACCTGGCGCCGATAACGAAAAAAGTTGCCTTGATCTCATAGTAGTCAAGAATGTCGAGAATTTTACCAGTAACGTTGGCAGAAGGTCCGTCATCAAAGGTCAAATAGATTACTTGCTCTGATGAATACGCATCCCGCTGTTGCAAAACTTCATTAAGCCTTGTCACTCGTTCCAGCTCTGCCCCAAGCTCAGTTAACTCCCCTTCATAGCCTTCTTGGACTTGGATCAGTTTCTCTTCTAGTATTCTATTTTCCTCTTGCAGTGCCAGAATGGTCTGTTCTTCCGAAGCTAAATCCTCCTCCAGAGACTCCATTGCCACTTGAGCCATGTATGTGCTATAAGAATTGAGTCCCGCAACCGCCAATAGTAGTACAAGGGCAATCGGCATAAAATCTCTCGCTAAACCACTGTTGATGTGAATCCCCCCCATCACATCCTGCTAACCCCCCAGGGAAGAAAGCCCCGAATATTATACTTATGCGTGCTACCCTATATTTCGACAAAATCCGACATGCTCCTGCAAATGCCCATTATTTGGGATTATGGTACTATGGCGTGGGGATGGACTGGATTCAACATGTGCTGTCAAGCTCTCTTTTCTTCTTGGCTAGTTCCCGAAATTCCCGATCCAGCTCTGCATATTCAGGAGCCTCGGGGGTGAGCTTACCCAGTTCGCTGACAAGCCAGGCCATCCTAGTCTCGATGACCAGTTTTTCTTCTTGGCTACCGTGATGCTTCTCCGTAGCTTTGCTATCCTTTGTATTCCTGTACTCCCCGAACCGGCATTCCAGCTTTTTGATGGTCTGATCTTCAAAGACCAAAAGCTTGTCACAGACCCTCTCCAGCATATAGCGGTCATGGGAGACGATTAACAGCGTCCCGGTATAGTCCAGCAATGTCTGTTCTAACTTCTCCCGACTGTGCAGGTCCAGATGATTGGTGGGTTCATCCAGGATGAGGAGGTCATTTACTTGCAAAATCATGGCCGCCAGCTTGACCCTGTTCCTCTCCCCCAGGCTCAGTTTGCCTGCCTGCTTGCTGACCATGGCGGCATCGAAACCCATATTGGCCAACATAGTCCTTGCCCGGGTTACATCCTGCTTTTGAACGACGCCCAGCAATTCCAGGGCGTTTTTTTCTTCGTCCATATCCCGGACATCCTGACTGAGATAACCTGGCTTCAGGGAGGGGCTGAGCCACAGTACGCCTGTGTCTTGTGTTTCTTGTTTGAGGATAATGTGGATAAGGGTGGTCTTACCACAGCCATTGGGGCCGATGAGGCCCACCTTCTCTCCCCTCTGAATGAAGAAATTACTGTTTCGAAAGAGGACCTTACCGTCGTAGCCCTTGCCAAGTCCTGACGCCTCTATTATCCTCCTCCCCCGCTTGCCAGCAGGGTCAAAGTCAAACTCCGGCTTATTCTCTTGTTGAGGACGCTGGGTGCCCTCTCTTTTCTGCTTTTCCAGCATGATTATGCGGGACTTGGTGCGTCTATCCATTTTCTTTGCCCGCATGCGGCCAAATTCCTTTAGCATCCCATCAGCCTTGCCCGCCTCTCGGTGGGCCTTGGCGGACCATTGCTTGAGTCTGAATATTTCCTGTTCAATGCGACGCTGCTCCTTTTGTTCATCCAGGTAATGGTGCATTTGACTTATGTGCTGGCGCTGCTTTTCTTCCCGGTAGGCAGTGTAATTGCCAGTATACTCTTTGGCCCTGCCTCCTTCCAGCTCGTAAGTACGGGTCACCACCTGATCTAAAAACCAGCGGTCATGGGATATGATGAGGGCGGCTCCGAGGAACTTGTTTATCTCCCCAACCAGCCACTCCACCCCGTGAAAATCCATGTGGTTGGTAGGCTCATCCAGGATAAGCAGGTAGGGCGGGATGCCCACACATGGGCCAAGGACAGCTTGGTCTTCTCTCCGCCGCTTAAGGTCCGGAACCTCTCCTCATCCCAACGGGCTACCTTCTCTAGCCCCATTTGACTTGTGACCTCCAGGAATTCCTCCGGGTTCTCCTGGCTGGCAAATTGTTCATTTAAAGTGCTGATGGTATAGGACGTTGCTTGACGCAGGTACCCTATTTTCATGTCTTGTTTGTAGCGGAGGATGCTGCCGGCATCGGCCTCCATATCGCCGAAGAGGATATTGGCTAAGGTCTGATCTGGTCAAGCCTAAGCGGACAATAAGAAGCTGGACTGGTTAACTCTTTCGAATTCACTGGGGGAGAGATATCCATTAGCTGAATGCAGCCTCTGCCTATTGTAAAAAACTTCAATGTATTCCCTAATGGCCTGTTTCATCTGATATCTAGATTTCTGTGGTTCCCCATATATCCATTCGACCTTCATGCTATGGAAAAAAGTTTCCGCACAGGCA
>DAIOXA010000263.1:2633-2949 GCA_036758185.1 Bacillota bacterium | reverse complement strand
CCTGGACGGTATGCATGAGGTCGGCGTTGGCGTCGGCAATCTGGGCAATAGCCGGGACAACCAGCGACCCCTGGGGGGGAAGGATACCCGTGCGCCGAGTCTGAACATCCCCTGCCAGACTAGACTCCATCTCGTCATCCCAATGCAGGACATAGCCTCCCCCCGGCCCTAGAGCTCTACTGCCTGAACCCAAGGTTAGAGCTGTATTTTCTGGCGTACGTCCCCCGGCAGTATTGGCATTGGCCAAACCCACAGCGCCGTACTCCAAGAGAAAGCGAAAGTTGGTCAAGGCGGGGTCGGTGAGATGCTCCAAGTT
>DAIOXA010000263.1:1233-2623 GCA_036758185.1 Bacillota bacterium | reverse complement strand
GATTCCATCCATGACCACCAGACGCACCTTGCCCTGGGCGGAAACGGGGCTGATGAGTACAGCCAGAATCAGGAGCAGAAGGACAAGGATCCTAACCATGGACGACCCGCCGGTACACTTCCAGGGTTCGTTCCACCATCAGGTCCGAGTTATAGTTGGCCCGAACGTGCTGAAAAGCGGCCTGGCGCATGGTTTCGCTCTCTTCCCTGTCCTGGAGGATCTTGCGAACGGCCCGGGCAATTGCGCCAAATTCATCCACCCGTACAAGCATGCCCGTCCGTTTGTGCTTGACTAACTCGGGGATGCCGCCTACGGCGGTGGCCACCACCGGCACACCCATGGCCATGGCCTCTAGGACAGAAATCCCCAACCCTTCGCTACGGGTGGGCAGGACAAACACCGTCATCTCCTTGAGGAGACCGACAACATTCTCACAATACCCTAAAAAATGTACTGTGCTTTGCAGCCCCAGGCTTTGGGCCATGTACTTAAGCTGATCCCTGGCCGGCCCATCGCCAATTACTACTGCCTTGAGCTCTGGAACCTCGGGGCGCAAGAGCTGAACGGCCTTGAGGAACACGTCGACGCCCTTGCTAGGTATTAACCTGGCGACAACCCCTACTACTGCCCCTGTACACCAGGGGGGAATGCTTGACGGCACATCGACGCCGTTGGCGATTACATCTGTGCGTTCATCGGGGACCTTGAGGACATTCCAGGCATAGTTGCGCAGAAAAGCAGAAACAGCCACCCACCCAGCAGTATGTTGTCGCAGCAGGCCCTCTGCCAGAACAGCGCAGTGTCCGGTGATTCCCCCGACTTGCAGGGTATTGTGGATAGTGACTAGGGCCGGAATGCCCGTCAGCCGCGCTGCAACGCGACCCACCGCCCCACCTTGAAATCCGTGACAGTGCACCAAATCAAAGTTTTCCCTTTTTAATTGCCGCGCAACCTTGGCCACGGAACTAAGCCGGGCTGCTACGAGCGAGGCCAAGGCTGTCTCGACCCCATGGCTTGCCAGCCCAGAGTTCAACTGCCGAACATGGCTGGCAATCCCGCCGTTACTGGGACCAAGTACATGTAATACCCTCATATCAATCCCCCCGTTTCCACCTATTTTTACCAAAGGGGGACGAGGTATACAGAGGCAATTGCCCTTTGCAATTATAAGAGGTAGAATAGAGGCAAAAGAATACCTGGGAGGGTAATGCAATGTGCAATTCCCGCAATAATTCCCTAAGGAGAACTGATAATGGCTATTAATACTCGTCTCTCACCCTACGTATTTAAAGTGCCAACAGAAAGGGTTCGGGCAGGATACTATGCCGACAAATACTTTACCCGCTTTGTAGAAATCCTACGCCGGGACAACCTCCATCAAAGCGCAATC
>DAIOXA010000263.1:0-1223 GCA_036758185.1 Bacillota bacterium | reverse complement strand
ACCAATTCTTTCCTCGAGAAGATGCCATAGTAGCCGGCCTGGATGAAGCCTGTGCCATTCTGCGTAGCGGAACCGGTTACTACACCGACGAAGCAAAGGCCCAAGATCTCTTTCGGCAGCTCCTGCAAGTGGAGGATCAGATTGCCACAGCCGAGTACCAGCTGGATCGCGCTGGCATGGAAGATGGTACTTCCCGACGCATAAAGCTCCGGGAAGAACTAATGGACCTGTGGGTGGACAAATGGCAAGAAATTCAAGTGCTGGCCCTATTCGACGGCGACCATGCCGAAAAGGGCGAGCCCATTCTCGTCATCGAGGGAGACCCCATGTATTTTGGGCACTTGGAGACTTTACTTCTTGGGGTAATTGCCCGGGCCACCAGCACCGCCACCAGTGTCAAAAAGGTGGTAAAAGCCAGCCAGGGCAAGCCCATTATTTTCTTTTCGGCTCGCTTTGACCACCACTGGGTTCAGACCACAGATGGCTATGCCGCCTTTAAGGCCGGCGCTTTTGGCGTCTCCACCGATGCCAATGCCGACTACTGGGGTTCTCAAGCCCAGGGCACAATTCCCCACGCCCTGATCTCCTGCTACAAAGGGGACACTTCCGCTGCAACCCTGGCCTTTGACCGGCACATTCCCCCCTCCGTCAACCGCCTGGTCCTGGTGGACTGGGAAAACGACTGCATTACCACCACCATGAAGGTCGTGGCCGACTTCTATCGGCACCTTGTTGGCCAAGAGTTTATTCCCGGAGAGACCGACCCCACTCCGGTAATTGGCCAGGGCAAGGGCAAGATTTGGGGAGTTCGCTTTGACACTTCGGGTAATATGCGGGATGCCTGCGTCACCCCTCGGGATGAAAGTTCCTTCGGCGTCTGCCCCGAGCTGGTGTGGAAGGCCCGGCGCTACTATGACAAAATGGGCCTTCAGGAGCTGAAAATAATGGTATCCGGCGGCTTTGGCGCCGAAAAGATTGAGCTCTTTGAAAAACTAGGCGTGCCGGTGGACCTGTATGGCGTAGGCTCAACCCTGCTGCGCAATAAAATCGATGTCACCGCCGATGTCGTCGAGGTCGCGGGCCAACCCTACGCCAAGGTAGGGCGCAAAAAGGGTGATTACTCCCGCCTTTCCCCCGTCAGCCTCAACGGCATTTGAGGTGACCCCCTTTGCACACCCTGGATATAAGTGAAGTTATGGCGGCACGACGCCTGGATAATGCCG
>DAIOXA010000262.1:1799-2962 GCA_036758185.1 Bacillota bacterium | reverse complement strand
AGCCATTCTATATACCCCAGGGCAGACTTGGGCGCGACATCCCTGCCATCCAGCTGGGGATGGACATAGACCTGCTGGACTCCCTGGGCCTTGGCCATACGCAGCAGAGCTTCGATATGGTCCAGGTGGCTGTGCACGCCGCCGTCGGAGAGCAGGCCCAGCAGGTGCAAGGCGCCCCCAGGCGGCACTGCGGCCATGGCTTCCAGTAGCCGGGGGTTGCGGAAAAAGCTGCCCTCCTTGATTTCAGTGGAGATGCGGGTCAGGTCCTGGTAGACGACCCGCCCTGCCCCGATGTTCAGGTGCCCGACTTCTGAGTTGCCCATCTGCCCCGGAGGCAGGCCAACATCGATGCCGCTGGCGCCTAGGGAGGTACTGGGATAGAGTTGCTGCAGTCCATCGATATTGGGGGTATCGGCGGCCTTGATGGCGTTGGCTTCATCGGGGCCCAAGGCCCAGCCGTCCATGATCACCAGCACCACCTGGGTGGGCACTGCCATTTAAGCCTTGCCCCTAAACTGGACGATGCGGGCAAAGCCCTCGGCCTGGAGGCTGGCGCCCCCCACCAATGCGCCATCGATATCTGGCTTGGCCATGAGGCCCTCAATATTATCTGCTTTGACGCTGCCGCCATATAGAATCCTCACCTGGTCGGCAGCTTCACTATAGGACTCGCCGAGAACAGAGCGGATGAAGCCGATGACGGACTGGGCATCCTCGGGGGTGGCGGTGCGGCCAGTGCCGATGGCCCAAATCGGCTCATAGGCGATGATGCAGGTGGCCAGATCCCAGTATTCAATGCCCACCAGAGCCCCCGCCAATTGCCGTTGGCAGACGGCTTCGGTGACATTCTCTTCTCGCTCCTCCAGGGTTTCCCCTATGCAGAGGATGGGGATCAGTCCTGCCTTGAGGGCAGCCTTGAGCTTTTTATTGACTTTTGAATCTGTTTCGCCAAAGAGGGTGCGGCGCTCAGAGTGGCCCAAGATGACATGCGTGCACCCCACATCCTTGAGCATGGCAGCAGATACTTCGCCGGTAAAGGCCCCTTTGTCTTGCCAGTGCATATTTTGAGCGCCCACCTGAATGCCGGCGCCCATGAGCTGGGTACAGGCCTGGGCCAGGGAGGTAAAGGGTGGGCAGACGACAATTTCTACACCTTCGGCCTC
>DAIOXA010000262.1:870-1789 GCA_036758185.1 Bacillota bacterium | reverse complement strand
GGACAAACTGCTCTTTAACTCATTGGCCAAGACTTTAGTTTCGCTGGCGGTCATGTGCATCTTCCAA
Organism: Bacillota bacterium; assembly: GCA_036758185.1. Taxonomy (GTDB): domain Bacteria; phylum Bacillota; class Proteinivoracia; order UBA4975; family UBA4975; genus DAIOXA01. The sequence goes on along the minus strand of DAIOXA010000262.1, from coordinate 1,722 downwards.
TTGCCTGCGATGACGGGACGGCGCATTACTTCCCCTCCTTGAGGAGTATTTTAATGCCTGGCAGTTCTTTGCCCTCTAAGAATTCCAGAGAAGCGCCACCACCGGTGGAGATATGATCCACAGCTTCGACCTTGCCTAACTTCTCCAAGGCAGCTACAGAATCGCCTCCGCCCACCACCGAGAAGGAATTGCTTTCGGCCAAGGCGGTTGCTACGGCGTCGGTACCCCGGGCAAAGGCGTCAAATTCAAAGACACCCATGGGTCCGTTCCAAACCACTGTGGCGGCGGCACGAATAATCTGGTCGAATTGCTCCCGGGCCAGGGGGCCAATGTCCAAGGCCATCCAATCGGGAAGCACGCCCTGCTCTGGCTGGACAATCTGACAGCTGGCGTCGGCGGCAAAGGCATCGGCAATGACCAGGTCGGCGGGGAGGAGCAGAGAGACCTTGCCTTCTTCGGCCTGGGCGAGGAGCTCTCTGGCCAGGTCCAACTTATCCCGCTCCACCAGGGAAGTTCCCATGGCAAAGCCTTGGGCAGCCAGGAAGGTATTGGCCATTCCGCCCCCGATGATGAGGGTGTCCACCTTGTCCAGGAGGTTGCGGATAACGCCGATTTTATCTGAAACCTTGGCGCCGCCGATGATGGCAACAAAGGGCCGCTTCGGCTGGGTGAGGGCGCGGTTCAGCATACTTACTTCCTTTTCCATGAGCAGGCCGGCATAGGCCGGGAGGTGTTGGGCTACACCCACGGTGCTGGCGTGGGCCCGATGGGCGGCGCCGAAGGCATCATTGACAAAGACATCGGCCAGCTCGGCTAACTCCGCAGCGAATTCAGGATCGTTCTTCTCCTCTC
>DAIOXA010000262.1:0-860 GCA_036758185.1 Bacillota bacterium | reverse complement strand
ATAAAAGCGGATATTCTCCAGCAGCAGGACCTGCCCATCCTCCAGGGCTTGGGCGGCCTGGCGAGCTTCGTCACCGACAGAGGTGGCGATTTTCAGCACATCGGTGTGCAGAAGTTTGCCCAGGTGCTGGGCTACTCTGTCCAGGCGCAATTCTTCCACCACCTGGCCCTTGGGGCGACCCAAGTGCGAGACCAGGATGACCCGCGCCCCCTGCCCGCGCAGTCGGCGGATGGTGGGCAGGGCTGCCTGGATGCGGGTGTCATCGCTGATGACGCCCGCTTCCATGGGCACATTAAAGTCGACCCGGACCAGCACTTTTTTCCCCCTTAGCTCAAGATCTTTTATGGACTTACACTGCATTTTTCCTACCTCCGTAAAGGTGGCGCCGAAGAATCTCACCGGCGCGATTTTCAATTACAGGCCCTTGGCGGCCATCATTTCAACTAAGTCTACAACCCGGCTGGAATAACCCCATTCGTTGTCATACCAAGCAACCACCTTGACCATATTGTCGATGACGGTGGTGGACTGGGCGTCGACGATGGAAGAGAAGGGTGAACCCTTATAGTCGATTGAAACCAAGGGCAGATCGGAATATCCCAGAAAGCCATTCATGGGGCCGGATTCCGAGGCAGCCTTAAAGGCGGCGTTGATCTCCTCAGCAGTCGCGGGGTTAGTTAGTTCGACGGTGAGGTCCACCACAGAAACGCTAGGGGTAGGTACCCGCATGGCGAAGCCATTGAGCTTGCCCTGGAGTTCCGGCAGCACCAAGCTTACGGCCTTGGCAGCGCCGGTGGTGGTGGGGATGATGGAAAGAGCTGCCGACCGGGCCCGACGCAGATCCTTATGGGGCAAGTCCA
>DAIOXA010000261.1:0-2978 GCA_036758185.1 Bacillota bacterium | reverse complement strand
TAAGCTCTAACAGCGAGGATTACCTGCCGGGCAGAACTCTGCGTGGGTTTCGTCTAGCTTTTGAGTTGGATGGTCAGGCACTCTCCTATTTACTTGTCTTGCGAACCGATGCGGAGAAGGCAGGGGAATAGCGGTATATTTATGAGCGGCTCACTAGCACCTATGGTGCCAAGTAGGCCGTTACTTTTATGTTGCGGAGCCTAGTCTTGAGGGCTATGCCCAGACTGGCAGCTGAATTGTACAGGTCTAAACGCCTCTTTCGTCGCATAGCTATTAAGTAGCCTGAAACGGGGGAGGGGAGGCACTTGAATTTTCGGCAATTGTTTTTATACCCCAGGGAATACTCGGGGGTCTTTCGCGTCTCGGCGATAATCTTGCTGGCAGCCCTTGCCTTCGGCTTGGTCTTTGGATCTGTCTATGTCGGCTATATGGACTACTACGATATGGAGGAATTGGAAAGCGGGCTGAACTATTTTGTCCAGATCACCGATGAAGGCGGCGATGTATCCAGGGCCAAAATTGCCACCAATTCCCTCAATACCAACGGACTCTTTATCCTCTACACCACCATCTGCGGGCTTACGGTAATTGGCCTGCCATTGGTGGTGGTGATGATGGCCCTGCGCGGGGCCTTGCTGGGTTTTACCACTGCATACCTCATTCATCGTCTAGCCTGGCGGGGTCTGGCCTTCGTGCTGGTCACCCTCTTCCCCTTTGCCATTATCATAGTCCTCACTTCCATTTTTTCTGGGGCCAGCGCCATGTCCTTTAGCTGGGGGATGGTCAGGAAGGTCTTCGGAAAAGGAGACCGGCAGCCTACGCCCATCCTGGGCTTTTTGATGATGCAGTTGGCGGCAATGTTAGTGATGTTCGCCATGGCCATGTTGGAGGACGCCAGCGTTCCCTGGTTATTTCAGCGCATGCTCCCCTGGGCCCTGTCGGGATAAAAGAGACTGCCTTAGCAAAAAATAACTAAGCCCGTTCCTGTAATCGGGCTTAGTATGGGGATAAATCTTGTTATGAGGACTAAGACATGCAGAAACTACATATATCCCTTTGTTTTGGCAATGCTGCTCCTACTGCCCAGCAATGTCCGGGGTAGTGAAGATTTTCTAAAGATTGGGACTGACAACAGAGTCGGCGATGCTGCTGGACATGGCCACTGGCAAGGCGCTGTATGAAAAAAATGCTGACAGACCGCTGTACCCCGTCAGCACTAAGCGAAAGATACGCACCCACTCCTGACCGGGGTGGGTGTTCATATTCCTCTCAGCCATGCTGGTCTACAGTAATACGCTCCCAGGGTTGAAAAGGCTATACTGCTTTACTAGAAGCTAGTGCTCTTGTATGATGATAATAAGACCTATTACAGACACGGGGGCAATAATAGTGCTAAAAACCTTTTTCATTGTGGTAGCTACAAGTGCAGTGGTCTTTGGCCTAGTTGTGCTAGCGCTGTATCGCAGATTTGACAAGTTCTTGGCAAGCTCTGGGCAAGATGAAACCTGGAGCCAAGGCGACGGTACAAGCTTCCTGGATATTGTCTATGACCCTGGAACGGGAAACAAATTGGACATATATGTCCCCGCTAACTTGAATCCATCCCAGGCCAACGGTCTAGTACTCTTTGTTCATGGCAGCGAAGGCAGCAAGGAATGGGAAAGGCACAACTGTTACCAGTATGCCAAGGCGGGTTATATCACAGCCACGGTAGATTACAGTAAGCATACCCAGGTTAATCCCGTGACGATGTTTGCAGTGCTAAGGGAGTTGGAGGCCGCTACCCATAAGATTAAAGAGCTGTCGGAACGTAATTGCTGGAACATCCAAGGGATGGCCCTTTCGGGAACCTCTAGGGGCGGACATCTTTCCCTCCTATTTGCCTATTCCCGGCATCCCTCTGCCTTCCCAATCAAATTTGTGGCCGTCGGAGCCGCCCCCATAGACTTTCATTGGGATAGCTGGGATTTCCAGGGAAAGCATAAACCAGAAATTGCTGTAACCTTGGTCAACCAAGGTACGGCCAATTCTTTTCACCCCTGGGACTTTAGGCTGGGGGATGCAGAGGATGCCATAAACTCAATTTCCCCCTTGGCCATGATAGATGAAAATACCGTGCCCACGTTGATGGCATATGGGACAATGGACAGGGAGTATAATCCCCGGAATGGCGAGATACTGAGGGAGAAATTGAATGAGCACGGGGTAAAAAACGACTTAATAGAATTTCCCAACTCCGACCATTACCTGGCGGAGGATATGGAATCCTCCCAACAATATAGAGAAAAATTCCTGGAATACTTGCATACCCACTTTGGATATTGACCAGAACAAGATAAGTGGAGTCCTTCTTTGCATCATCTAGCTACAATAATAATTTAGGGCATCACCAAAAGAGAACTGGCATCGGGCTGCTGGATTATTTGCTCCAACTCGCCAGTTGCGGGATCGAGGCGGTATACTCCATCGCTGTCATTGTCTCCTCGCTGCCAGGCGGCCAGGTAGATAATGCCATTATAGACAGCGATATCTTCAGCGCCAAAGTCGTCGGGCAAGGGAATGGTGCTGACCGAATCACTGTCAAAAATGGTTACGCTGCGTTCTGCATTAATGCGAGTTGAAGACCAGATTCGGTTGAGAATATAGTACTTGCCATCTTTGGCTACGCCCCGAAAGGGGAAACCGCTGCCTTGATATTCCTGGGTAATGGCACCGGCTAAGGGGTTAAAGACCAATAAATTCGAGACCACTACATCCCCCGAATATCTCGCAAAGGCGCTGTTGTTGAGGAGGAGAAATTTGCCATCTGGCATTGGCACCATCGACCACACTGCTGAATCTGACCCTAAGTACAAACTGCCGCACAGGTTGTAGTCTCGATCAAACCACCAGATGGTGGTATGGGAGGAGTCTTGGAGGCCAAGGGCATCATGAAGGGCCGCTGCAATTAAGTATTCCTCGTTGGTGGCAATGGTGGT
>DAIOXA010000260.1:0-2987 GCA_036758185.1 Bacillota bacterium | reverse complement strand
ATGCCATCTTCGACGGCACCGATGCCATCATGCTGTCGGGAGAGACGGCGGCAGGGAAATATCCGGTGGATTCCGTCGCTACCATGGCCCGGTTGGCAAGGCGTACTGAGCTGGCCCTGGACTGTGACCACTTTCTTCTCCGTCACGAAACCAGTAAGCCCCAGTCTGTTACCGATGCCATTAGCTATGCCAGTCGTCAGACCGCCCGGCGCCTGGGGGCGGCGGCTATACTCACTTCTACCCAGTCTGGCCACACTGCCCGCATGGTCTCCAAGTACCGGCCGGGGGCGCCGGTAATAGCGATTACCCCCAAGCCGGCAGTGCTTCGTAAACTCCTTCTTACTTGGGGAGTGGCCCCCCTCCTGGGTCGCAAGACCGACAACACCGACGAGATGGTCTACGAATCCATCACAGCGGCTCTGGGGCAGAACTTAATAAGCAACGGCGATTTGGTGGTCATCACCGCAGGCGTACCGGTGGGCGTGCCTGGCACCACCAACCTGCTCAAGGTGCACTTGGTGGGAGATGTAGTGGTCCGGGGAACCGGCATCGGTGACAAGCCGGCAGTGGGTCCCGTTCGGGTGGTGCGGTCGGCCAAGGAGGTTGGCAAGCTAAAGTTTGGTGACATAATGGTCACCATTGGCGTGGACAAGGAAATGGTCCCCTTCATGAATGGAGTGGAGGCAATCATCGCCGAGGAGGGTGGACTGACATCCTCCGCCGCCATCGTCGGCCTGGAATTGGGCATCCCGGTAATCGTCGGGGCTGATGGGGCTGCTTCCCTGCTGGAGGATGGCCAGGTTGTCAGTCTGGACACCCCTAGAGGGCTGGTCTACCGCGGCCAGGCCAATGTTACCGGGGGGTAGATGTATCTTATGAAGCGAACCCGTGGGGCAGCAATCTGCTGACCTACGGGTTCGTTTATGCTATTATGATGCCGTCCAAGTCTGACAGCGTAAGGGCCGCGTGGCGAAGGGCGAAGATCTCATTGTTATTCCGCAGGTCTGTAATATAGTTCAGTGTGTTCCATCCATTACGGCAAGTCCCGGAAAAGCCGCTTGTACTCCGTCCGACCGTCGGCGATATGGTAGACGAAAACTGTGTCGCCCATCAGTCGGTAGAAGCATAGATAATTGCCGCAGACCAGCTTGCGATAGCCTTCTCTGGACAGGGTGCGATCTTCCAAGGAGACGCCGAGATGAGGATGGTCGCGCAGGTGCTCCATCGACTTTCTCAGCGATGTTGTGATTTTCCTTGCAGAGTTTGGGCCAACAAGTGCCATGTGCATTCTGGCGATTTCACGGATTTCCTCCCGTGCCTGGATTAGAATTTCTAACTTATATCGTTTTGTCGCCACGATAGATTGTCTCCAGATCGTCAAACACTTCTTCCAGCGTATAGGTCGGCACACCAGCGAGACGACTGGCCTCCGCGGCCTCCAACCTGGCGCGCAGACGATGGAGTTCCTCCCGGCGCTGGAATGCGTCAATGCTCATAACGACTAGATCGCCTTCGCCATTCTTGGTGATATAGATGGGCTCCTGCTCTTTATGCGCCAGCTCGGAAATGACACCATAGTCGTTGCGCAGGGTGGTTGAGGATTTTATAATCATCATGCAGCTCCCCTCTCATTAAGAATTCTGGTATTATTATACCCGAATTTTGCCTTCGGTGCAACCACTATTTATCCCTGCAAAGCGGGAGCGAATAACGACCCCCTACAGTAGGGGAGGGCTTGACCCTCCCGCCTACAAAGAATATCTGCAACCATGAAATCATGCTGAGGACTTTTGCGACAGCTCATTTTGTTTGTTTTCTTTGGCGATTTACATCCTTCATTAAGAAGAATACGCCTCCTCTGCTCCTAATGTCAAAATGTTAGCTTTACATATGGGGACAATAGGGATACAATTAGGCCATAAAAATACCATAAGGGAGCCGATGAAATATGCCTAAGATTATCCCCATCCGAGACTTGAAGAATACCAGCGAAATTTCTCAGATGTGTCGGGAAACTAACGAGCCGATATATGTTACCAAAAATGGATATGGTGATATGGTTATTATGAGCATGAAATTATATGAGGAAAAATTATCTATGCTTGATGTTTATAACAAACTGGCAGAAGCAGAGAGGGAAGTAACAGAGGGGAAGGTGCTGGATGGGGATGCCTCCTTGCAGCGCATAAGAGAAAAATACAATGTTTAAACTGGTTGTGACGGAACTTGCCCACGATGATCTGGACGGCTGAAGGGCTTTTCAACATTCTCGGGATTTTTTTTTGGTTTTAGCTTTGGTTGATCTATTTAATGATAGTAGGTTGCAATGGCGAACCTCTATAGAAGGAATTAATATACTTATGAAGAAATACTATGTAGGTAACCCTTTATAATGCCGGGGATCCGAGGGGAGCGGCGAGCAATGATAGTGGATAGGATGGTTAAAAAGAACCCTGTATTTATGAAATCGAAGCATCGTGTTCAAAAGCACGGTGAAGTCTTTACGCCGCAATGGGTGATTGATAAGATGATTGCCATTCCGGGGATCAAGGAAAAAACCGAAGATGTATTCGCGACTTTTCTCGAGCCGAGTGCTGGCGAGGGTGCATTCTTGCTGGCAATAGAAGACATGAAACTGCGGTATGTTACGGATAATTACAGCATAGACAAATGGGATCACTATGCGCTTTGGGCATTATCTAGCATCTACGGCATTGAGTTATTGGAAGACAATTTGGCAATAGCCAGGCAAAACATGCTCAAGTTCTTCTTAATGAGGTGGCGCATGACGCCCCGCTAGCCAAAAAGTCAGATTTATATAAATCTGCCCGGACAATCATCTGGGCGAATGTTGTGCAGGGAGACACCCTCACGCATAAGAACTTGCTTGGTGAGGTAATTACCTTCAGCCATTGGCAGCGTGTCCCCAATACGCACTATAAGGTGCAGCGTGTACCTTTCGCATACTCGTCTCTATTCACTAATGA
>DAIOXA010000259.1:0-3004 GCA_036758185.1 Bacillota bacterium | reverse complement strand
GATATCTTCAATTTCCCCGGGGGTAAGGTTGACAATCCGGGCCAAGATTTGGACATCGGTGATGCGATTACGCACCTGCCAGCGCCAATCATGCCAGTCCCGAAGGCTACCCCCCAAGAGATCCAGTATCCGCTGCCTTTGCGCCTCAATTCTGTTCCTCAGCCTGATGCCGGTGGGAATCTGCTTTTCTGCGTCAAGGTAATCGGAAATACTGTTGCGTAACTCTTCGGCCCTGGCTAAGGCCATTTTCCGCCTCTCTTCCCTTTGCCTTTCCTGGTGTCTTGTCATACCCTCACCTCCACATATATTCTAACATGAAATTTTCAGCTAATTGGGTCTAATTACAAATGGGTTACAGATCCTGCCACTGGGAGAGGATAATCCCCCCTCCCAAGACTTCATCGCCGGAGTAGATTACCGCCGATTGGCCGGGGGTAATGGCGCGCTGAGGCTCAGTAAATCTTACCAACACCCCTGGAGACTCAACAAGTACATTTGCTGGCTGGGCAGGGGCGTTGTAGCGGATGGCCACAGCGGCAGAAAACTGGCTAGCCGGAGGAGCGCCGCCAATCCAAGTAAAATCGCTGACGGTGAACTCCCGACTATACACGTCCTTGTTTCCTCCCACCGTCACGGTATTGGTCTGGGGATTGATGTCCACCACGTACAGGGGTTGTCCGCTAGCCAGTCCCAACCCCTTGCGCTGGCCAATGGTGTAGTTAAAGATGCCGGTATGGGTGCCCAGCACCCGGCCCTGGGTGTCGATGATGTTGCCAGGAGTATTGCTTGCCCCAGCATAGGTTGTGAGAAATTCCTTGTAATTGTTGTCGGGAATAAAGCAGATTTCCTGGCTGTCGGGCTTATTGGCAATGGGCAATTGGTGCTGACCAGCGAGAGCGCGAATCTCCTCTTTGCGGAAGCCGCCTAAGGGGAAGAGGATCCTGGCCAGCATCCCATGGCTCAGGGAATAGAGGGCGTAACTCTGATCCTTGTCCCTATCCCGGCCCCGCAAAAGGTGGAAGACGCCGCCCTCTTGGACGATGCGGGCGTAGTGGCCGGTGGCGACATAGTCCATGCCCAGTTGCGCCGCCTTCTCCAGCAACCGACCAAATTTGATGGAGCGGTTGCACTCAATACAGGGATTGGGAGTCCTCCCTAACATATATTCCTGGGAAAACTTGTCTATTACTGTTTTCTGAAATTCCTTCTGCATATTCAGCACATAAAAGGGGATGTCCAGAATCTGGGCAACGCGGCGGGCATCCTCCACTGCCGCCAAGGAGCAACAGCCCCCGGTATCCTCTACAGCGTCGATGTACGCAGGCCACAACTTGATGGTAACTCCTACTACATCGTACCCTTCTTCCTTAAGCAAGGCGGCGGTGACAGAACTGTCCACGCCGCCGCTCATGGCTACCATTACCTTCTTAGCCATTATTTCACCTCTGGTATACTATTGTCCCATCTACTAATACTTGGTCCGGCTGAGTGCCAGCGAGATTCTCCCCATCAAAGTGCTTGTATATGCCAATATCTCCCCGCATTCCCGGTTTTATGCTACCTAGATCCTGCCAGCCTGCCAACTTGGCAGGGTAGAGAGTGTATAGGGCAAGGGTCTCAGCAAGGGTCAGGGATTCATCCCGGTGCCACGACGAGGCGTAGGTGCCTTCCCCGTTCTTGCGGGTGACGGCGGCAGCAATCCCCAGCCAAGGGTTGATGTCCTCCACTGGAGCATCGGAGCCGCCAGTCAAAAACAGTCCCGCCTCAGCCATGCTACGCCAGCAATAACTGCTCTGCAAGCGCTCTGGGCCCAGCCTGTCCTCTGCCCAGCGCATGTCGGTGGGCAAAAAGCCGGGCTGAATTTCTGCCATCATCCCCAGGGCAGCCATCTGTTCCAGCTGAATCTTAGTGGCGACTTGGCAGTGGATGACACGGTGCATTATCTGTCCCCGACTGTACCCTCCCCGCACTTCATTTAATAGGCGAAGGGCTTGAGCCAGGGCGGCGTCTCCAATGGTGTGCATTGCTAACTGGACACCGTTGTCTTCGGCGATGGTAAAGATCTTCCGCAGTTCATCATCAGAAAAGATCAGAACCCCCTTGTTGCCAGGGTCATCGTAATAGTCCTCTAGTAATGCAGCCGTCCTGGCCCCCAGGGAGCCATCCAAGAGGAGCTTGGCTGCTCCAGCATAGATAAAGGCGGTATCCTGCAATTCGCCCTTGGCCCTGATGAACTCCTTTAGAGACTCAGCAGAACTGGTTCTGTGATGAAGCTGAGCCCTGATGGGATTTGCTTCGGTGACCTTGGTATACAATTCCCACAGGGTGCCGTAGTTACCCACTGCGCCTAAATCATCGGTCTGGACACCGGTAATTCCACAGCTGTAGGCGTATTTAATCGCCTTTTCCAAGGCAGTATATAAAAGAGCTGGGCTTAGGGAGGGAACAACCCTGTATACAAGAGAGGTTGCCTTTTCTTCCAGGATTCCCGTAGGTTCTCCCGCCTCGTCCCGCTTAATTACCCCGCCAGGAATTCCCTGGCTGTTGGCATCAACACCGGCCAAGGCCAGTGCCCGGGAGTTGGCAACGGCTACGTGGCCACAGGCGCGGTTCAGGATAACAGGGCGATCAGGGCATATTTGATCCAGAAAGTGCCGATCAGGCATAAAGTCCATTAGATTCTGGTCCCACCCCCGACCGGTAATCCACTCTCCGGCATAGTTGGCGGCATAGGTCTTTAGAGCCATGGTAAAATCTCCCCGACACCTGCAGTTGTTCAGGCGCAAGGCCTGCAAAGATGTCCCCACTCCTAACAAGTGAACATGGGAATCGATGATTCCTGGCATTACTAGGCTGGCACCCTGAGCTTGGGGACGTAGATCCAGTCTACCAACCCGGGCATTGTCCAGGTGCACCGTCCCGCCTCCGGCAAAGGCATGCCCGTCAAATATTTGCTTGGCATTAATCTTCATAATTTGCACCTCCATTTATTATTGAATATGGG
>DAIOXA010000258.1:0-3013 GCA_036758185.1 Bacillota bacterium | reverse complement strand
GGCTGCGCAAGCTGGCCAGGGAAGAGGGCATGGTTACAATGTATGAGGACGGCCTGGAAAAAGTCCAAAAGGGCCTGACCACCAAGGAAGAAGTGGCCCGGGTCGTGGGCCTAGACTATATCTAACCAAAGGCGACAGGAGGACAAGCATGGATTTATTATCTATCATCGATTTTGCCCGTGAACGGGGTGCCTCGGATATTCACTTCACCGACAGAAGGCCCCCCCTAATCCGGGTGGACGGAGCACTTTTTGATGTAGGCACAGACAAATTGGGTCCTGATTCCCTAGAGGCAGTAACCAGGGAGCTGGCCCAGGAGCGCTATGACGAATTTCTGGAGCGGGGCGAGATAGACTTTACTTTTCAGGCACCCCACAACCGCCTCCGGGTCAATATTTACCGCCAACGGGGAGTCCCTGCCGCCGCCCTCCGTCTCATCCCCGAAAAAATCCCTAAGTTTGAAGAACTGGGAGTACCCCAGGTTGTGCGCGAGATGGTGGATTTACACCAGGGCTTGGTGCTCTTCACCGGCCCCACCGGCAGCGGCAAGTCCACTACCATGGCATCCTTGATTAATGAAATTAACTTTAGCAAAGCCTGTCACATCCTCACTCTGGAGGACCCCATTGAATACATACATCAGCATCAAAAGGCCATTGTCAACCAGCGGGAGATTGGCGGAGACTCTTATTCATTCGCCAACGCCCTAAGAGCAGCCCTGCGCCAGGATCCCGATGTCATCCTGGTGGGAGAGATGCGGGACTTGGAAACCATATCTACTGCTGTAACGGCGGCTGAGACCGGTCACCTGGTACTGGCCACCCTGCACACCTCCAGCGCCCCCGCCACCATCGACAGGATCATCGACGTCTTCCCGGCTCACCAGCAGCAGCAGATTCGGGTGTAGCTGGCCGAGACCTTGAGGGGGGTTGTGGCCCAAAGGCTGCTTCCTAAGAAGGGGCAAAGCGGAAGGGTCATGGCTTGTGAAGTATTGATTGGAAACTCTGCTGTCAAGAACCTTATTCGGGAGGGAAAATTGCATCAGATTCCTACGGCCATGGAGACTGGCATGAGGTTCGGGATGCAAACTTTTGACCAGGCCCTAAAAAAGTTAACGGACCAAGGTCTCATTGACCCTGTTACATTTTAGGACTCATGTCAAAGACAACACCAGCCGGATTCAGGGGGGACGCCAATGTCTACATTATATAGCTATCGAGCCCGAGATCTTTCCGGTAAAGTAATCAGTGGTCAGATTCAGGCCGAGGACATGAACCGGGCCGCTGAAATGCTCCGGGCCAAAAAAATGATAATTCTAGACTTGGCCCCTGGTGTCACCAAGAAGCAAGGCATAACCCTATTTCAAAAAAAAGGGATTCCCCTCAAGCAGTTCTCAAACTTTTGTCGCCAGATGGCCACCATGACAAAAGCAGGGGTTACAGTAATGTCGACAATATCTGCCATCGCCGCTCAAGTCGAAAACCCTAACTTGGCCACAGCTTTAACCGATGTCGGTAAAGACCTAGAGTCTGGCAAGACATTCAGTGAGGCTTGCAGCAAGCAGAATGCACTGTTTCCAGCAATATTTATTAACATGGTGGAGGCGGGAGAGGCTTCTGGTGCCCTGGATGAAGTCCTGGAGCAGATGGCAGATTACTTCGAAGGCCAGTCCGAGATTGCAGAAAAGGTAAAATCCGCTACAACCTACCCGGCATTTATCGGTGTCATTGCCGTTGCCGTCTCTATAGGCATGATGGTGACTGTAATACCTAATTTTGCTGACATCTTCGCGAGTTCAGGTATGGAGTTGCCCTTGATTACCCAGATTCTGCTAAGTATCAGCGGCATCATGCAAAAGTATTTTTTGCTTCTCATCCTGGGCATTGGTGCGGCAATCGTGGGAATTTCTAAGTACCTTAAGACCACCAAGGGCCGGCATAATATGCAGCGTTTAATGCTCAGGCTGCCTAAGTTTGGCACTATCTTCCAGAACTCTGCTATCGCTCGCTTTACCCGGGCTCTGAGCATCCTGACCTCCAGTGGTGTTCCTATGATTCAAGGTCTGGAGATTGTGGCCCGGGTGGTCAATAATGTTGAATACTCCAGTGCAATTCTCCACGCTCGTAAAGGGGTGTCTGAAGGCCTAACATTAAGCCAAGGGCTCGCGGCCTCACCTCGCTTTCCGCCCATGGTTCTACATATGATTAAAGTTGGCGAAGAGGCCGGTGCTCTGGATTTAATGCTAGAAAAAGTTGCAGATTTCTATGAGGCAGAAGTCAAGTACACAGTGGAAAGACTCAGTTCCATCCTAGAACCTCTTCTAATTCTATTCCTGGCTCTAATCGTCGGCGCAATGTTAGTCGGCGTCATGCTGCCAATGTTCAACATGGGAGACCTAGCTGTTTAGCTTTTAGAAATACCTTTTTCAGGAGGTGATAGGGCGGAGAGCTAGAACTTTTGGTCAACAGACACCAAAGTAAATTTTAGGAGGTAAAAGAAAGTGTTATTAAACAAAAAAGGTTTTACCCTGATTGAAGTCCTGGTTGTCGTTCTGATTATCGGTATCCTGGCTGCCCAGGCCGCCCCCAACATCCTGGGCCGGATTGAGCAGTCCCGGATCACCAGCGACAAGGCCATGGCCAAGACCCTGGAAAATGCAGTAGCTTCTTTCCTAGTGGACAAGGATGCTGCCAATGAGCCTTCCGCTCCTCCTGCAGCAGTAGATTTTGAATCCTTAATTTGTAATCCCGACTACTTAGATCAGGCAACCGTTGATTGGATTGCCAAGCAGAAAACCGACGGGGCGATTGACCAGGCAGATGATACCTTGAAGATTAATGGTAAGTCCAGGAGCGTCACGATAATTTACGAATACATCCCTACTCCCGTTAGCTTTTCTGTTACTGTAAGCGAAGATGAAACCGATAGAGTGGGCTATACTCCATAAAAAGGATGATTTAAAATGTGGTCAATCCTTAAAACTACGCGAGGAATGACCCTGGTGGAGGTTATG
>DAIOXA010000257.1:2038-3040 GCA_036758185.1 Bacillota bacterium | reverse complement strand
CGCTTTGGCGGTTGCAACACCAGCGATGGTATTGAGGACCATGGCCTCCACCCGATCCGTCGCCGTCGTACCCGTGGTGGTGGCTATTAACATGGGCTTACCCCGGGCGGGGGTCATTACCCGACCCACGGTGGATACACCCAGGGGAAAGTTATAGTGCAGGGTAACGGCAGCATTGGCCTGACCTGAGGAGAGTAACTCCTCCATGATTTTATGGCTGTCAGCTTCGCAATTGCTCTCTATAACCTGGACCCTGGTATCGACCTTGGGTCCCACCAGGATAACCTTTAAACTAGGTTGCTGCTCCTGGGCCATTTCTGCGCCCCTGACCAATTCTTCTACCCCCAGCTCACTGCCTAAAGTTGTGAGGACGACGGTGATGGGATTGCCAAAGGTGCCGGTCTCCAGGGCATCAGCCAGTTGGGCAAATATTTGTCCTGCCTGCTGGCGAGAATTTGGGTTGGTCACATTTGCCACCCCCTACTGGTTATCCAAAAGTCGCTCTGCCACTTCCCGCATGGCCTGGGCAACGACTTTCTTGATCGTACCAGTATCTTCCTGCCCTCTACTGGTCTTGCCGGTATTGGCCTCCATGCAGAAAGATATGCCGTCAAAGAGATTGGTCATTCGGCCCAGGAAGAGGCTGCCCTTGCCAATGACCATTGCCCTCTGCATTTTACCTTCCAGCATCATATCCCGAGCATGGCCGATGAAGGGCACACCAGAGGGGATATGGCCCTGGGTGGGAGCAAAACCGGGCATGCCGTGTTGCTCAACAAAAGACGGCAAATCTTGCCTTTCTAAATCGCCCCGCTTTACACCTAAGGCACCAATCATCTTGTAATTTGCGGCGGGGACATCTCCTGCTCCAGCAGGGACTGTAACTTCTGGGTTTTGCATCTCCACAGAATACTTTTCGATATCAGTGATCTTGAGACCAATGCTATCCAAGGGGTCAGTGACCAGGGCCTGCATTACTGCCTGGGGCGCTGAACCCCGGCC
>DAIOXA010000257.1:739-2028 GCA_036758185.1 Bacillota bacterium | reverse complement strand
GCGACCAATGGCGTCTGTGCGAATAATGGGATTGACGCCGTCATTCTTGCTGACCAAAACGGCAAAGGCGCCCAACACATCTTCCAGGACAGGGAGGCCCTTGGCCACATGGTCCTTGCCGTTCATGCCCAGCTTGGCAGTGGCGCCCCCGGCGACAATGGCCACATTCTTAAAGATACCAGATTGAACTAGACCTGCAGCCAGCACCAGAGCATGGGCAGGAGCAGCACAGAAACCTCGAACATCGCTGCCGGTGGCGTTGACGCATTGAGCAGCTTCGCCTATTGATTTGGCAAAATTGCCGCCACCCCGTTGGTTGACGTCACCGCAGGCTTCTTCTGAACACTCAATAATATAGTCTATTGCCTCGGGGTTGACCTCATTATTAGCCAGCAAATGCTTGAGCACCAACACACCCGAGGCCCTAGCCACCAGGTTTTCCACCATTGTGTGGGCGCTGAGGTTGACATCCCAATCATGGGCCCTCTTGACACAACCCACAAGCTTACCGTCCAAATGCAGAGCTTCTGCCCCATGGTCTGCTATTCTTTTCTCAATATCTACCAGCTCAACACCATCTTTGATTGCAGCAGCTTCCGTTGCAAAGAGAGGGTTGTTGCCTAATTTGGCTTTGATGCTGTGGGTAAAGTCATGTTCTAACATGACAAGGTCGAAGGAGTCACAAATCTTCAATAGCCCATAAAAGCAATCCTCAGACATGATCTCCCCGTACTTGCCCATTGCCTGGCCTTGAGGGAAGTTCTCATACCAGGGTTTTTCAATTGTTGCCAACTCATCGGGATGAAGGTTGCCGATGTACACCTGGTTAGGCCCGTAATTTACTGCATCCTGGAAGGAGCGAAGTTTGGTGGGTAGCTCTTTAAGATACTGGGAGTCGGGATTCTTGGCCCGCTCCATATTCTGGGTAGACCCTTGGCTGAGCAAGAGGTTGGGGGCATGCACCAGAGCGTAGGCCGCCCCTCTGATTACTGGATAATCCATTTCTTTCCCTCCCCTATACAAGGGGCTGTCACAAACTTACTTTGGACAGCCCCGGTAGTTACATAAACTTAGGTTGCATTGCACCGGGGAGAAGTTCACCGCTAGACATCCAAATGATTCTTACGGTGCCCCGTTTTTTATTTTTCGAAGACGGTTTGGCCGTCAACTTCTGTGGTCAGGGCCACCAAGGCTTTTTCCACCAGGCGACGGCGCAGGAGGCGCTCGTCGGTCTGGCTAAGGGCGGGATTCCCCAAGGGATGGGGAATTGCCACGGTGGGCACTATCCT
>DAIOXA010000257.1:0-729 GCA_036758185.1 Bacillota bacterium | reverse complement strand
CATGTGCACCACGGGTAAACCTCTACGCTCGATTTCCTTAACCATCGTTGCACCGCAACGAGTACAGGTGCCTCACGTCGAGGTGAGGATGACGGCATCGACGCCATCCTGCTTAAGCGCCTGAGCAATCTCGGCAGCAAAGCGATGGGCACTAGCTACGGCAGTACCGTTACCAACGGTGGTGTAGAAGTATTCATGCAGGGTCCCGATTTTCCCCTGTTGTTCCATTTCCCGAAGCACATCCACCGGCAGCACCCTGTCAGCATCCTCGTTGGCGTAGACGGGGTCATAGCCACCGTGGGCTGTGGCATGGGTATCCTCAGTGAGGTCATCAATGCCAGCGATGCTGTATTTGCCATACTTGGAGGCACTGGAGGATTCAATATGGTCTGGGTTGCCCTTGGGAACAATGCCACCAGAGGTGACCAGGGCAATCCTGGCCTTAGTAATGTCGGGCACAGCGGGATTTGGCTCAACCCGGTCAAACTGGGGCATGGGGTATTCGGTCTTAAATTCCTCTCCCCGTAGTTTGGCCAGGAGCATATCCACCGCCCGCTGGGAACCGCGTTTTTCGGTAAAAATATTCTGACGGATTCCCCGGGAAATGTACCCTTCTTCTTGGGGAGATGCCAATTCCTCTCCCTTTAGAACCTTCAGAGCCAGTTGGCCCATGGCGGGAACGGCCTTGCGCATGGCGGCGGCCGAGTCGCCGGTCTCCACGATTAGAGC
>DAIOXA010000256.1:1063-3049 GCA_036758185.1 Bacillota bacterium | reverse complement strand
CAAATCTGTGGCAAGGCAGAGAATAGCCATGATTTCTGAAGCAACACTGATGTCGAATCCGTCCTCCCGAGGGAATCCGTTGGCCCGGCCGCCCAAGCCGATTACTATGTTGCGCAGGGCCCTTTCGTTCATGTCCATGGCCCGCTTAAACACGACTCTGCGGGGGTCAATATTGAGTTCGTTGCCCTGGTGCAGGTGATTATCCAAGAGGGCAGCCAAGAGGTTGTGGGCGGTGGTGATGGCATGGAGGTCGCCAGTAAAGTGCAGGTTGATGTCTTCCATGGGAACGACCTGGGCGTAGCCGCCGCCAGCGGCGCCACCCTTGACACCCATGCAGGGACCCAGGGAAGGCTCCCTCAGGGCAATGATGGCATTCTTGCCAAGCTTACGCAGGGCCATCCCCAGGCCGACGGTGACGGTGGACTTACCTTCCCCCGCCGCAGTGGGAGTAATGGCAGTTACCAAGACTAACTTGCCATCGGGCTTACTTGCCAAGCGCTTGGCAACATCCAGGCTTATCTTGGCTTTGTAATGACCATACATCTCGATATCCTGCTGATCCAGGCCAACCTCCTTGGCAATTTCGGTAATGGGCTTCAGTGTTGCTTCCTGAGCGATCTGAATATCAGTTTTCAATTAAGTCCCTCCTATTAATTTTGGTAGACGATACAACCGGATTTTACTACCATCCAGGAATGGTTGATGCCAAAATGGTACGGTATATAGGCCTCGTTATCGGCATCAAAGATGACCAAATCCGCTTGCTTGCCAGCTTCCAGGCTGCCAATGGCGCTGCCCAGCCCCAGGGCGTGGGCGGCATTTATTGTAACCGCTGCTAAAACCTGGGCCGGGGTCAGTCCTAATTTGAGACAACCCAAGGTCATAATCAGCTGCAGATTTTCAGTGGGGCAGCTACCAGGATTATAGTCGGTGGACAGGGCGATGGCAACTCCTGCCGCCAACATCTCCCGGGCCGGAGCATAGCGCCCTGTCATCAGGTTGAAGGAAGTCCCCGGCAAGAGGACTGCCACCGTGTTCGAGTTGGCGAGGGCCTCAATGCCCAGGGCATCGGTACAAAGGAGGTGGTCGGCGGAAACTGCACCCAATTCTGCAGCCAGTTGAGCGCCACCGGTGGGCGCCAGTTCATCGGCATGGATCTTTGCCCCCAGCCCCAAGTCTTGGGCGGCCCGCAGGATGGTGCGGGACTGTTCTATGCTGAAGACATGGTCCTCGCAGAACACATCGCAGAAGAGAGCCAAATCCTTGATGGCGGGCAACATCTCTTGAATGACGATATCTACAAACTCATCGCTCTTATCTTTGTATTCTTCGGGGATGGCATGGGCGCCCATAAAAGTGGGCACCAGTGTAACCTGTTGAATGAGGTTGAGGATCTGCACAGCTTGAAGCATTTTCAGCTCGGTAGCCAAATCCAGACCATAGCCGCTCTTGGCCTCGACGGTGGTTACCCCAAAGGCCAACATTCGCCCCAGGCTCTTATTGGTCTGGGCTACTAGGTCAGTCAGTGATGCCTCCCGAGTTGAAGCCACGCTGTTGAGGATTCCGCCACCGGCTTTGAGGATTTCGATATAGGGAGTTCCCTGTAGGCGCAGGTTGTATTCCCGCTCCCGACTGCCGCTATGCACGACATGGGTATGGGGGTCGACGAGGCCTGGGGTTACCAGGCGCCCCCCAGCGTCGACGACTTGGGCGGCGCCGATGTCGACTTCTCTAGCCACTGCCTCTATTGGGCCGACGGCCAGGATGCTGTCCCCAGCCACAGCTACCGCTCCATTGTCCACCAGCCTCAAGTTACCAAAATCAGAACCGCGCTGGGGTTTTTCACTGTAGCCCGCCAGGGTAGCTAGACGAGCATTGACAATTAGCAGGTTAGCCTTAGCTTTCATCGGTCCACAGCTGTGTCTCTAGAATTTGTTGCATCTGAAACCCTTCCAGACCGAGGTAGTAGTCTAGGCTGCCCACCAC
>DAIOXA010000256.1:0-1053 GCA_036758185.1 Bacillota bacterium | reverse complement strand
GGGGCACAAGGCCGATAACTTCACTGCCAACGACATTTACACCATAGCGACGGGCTTCAGCCCGGATCAATTCTACTGCGCGATAGAGGGGTGTTTCCTTATAGTTTACCATGTTCATGGAAACCTGCACGATCCCCCGCTCTTCCAACTTGACGCCCATGGCCTTGACAGCCTTGAGGCCGCCGCCGGCATGGCGGACATTGCGGGCAATCTGATTGGCAATCTCTAGACTATCTGTGCCTAGGTTGACATTAAAAGCAACCAGTGGCATCCGGGCGCCTACGGCAGTGGCGCCGCTTTTGGCGTTAAAGGTATGGGGACCGTAATCGGGCAAACCCTCTTCTTTAAGCAGTTTCTTGGGCAGGCCTTCATACTGGCCGCGACGGATATTGGCCAGGTTTTCCCTGGCGGGAAATTTGGCGGCCTTTTCGTACATGTACACTGGTATGGCCAACTCTTGGCCGATGCGCTTACCCACCCGGTTGGCTAGTTCAATGCATTCTTCCATGGAAATACCTTGGATGGGGATAAAGGGGATCACATCGGTGGCGCCCATGCGCGGGTGCTCGCCGGTGTGCCCAGTCATGTCGATGAGTTCTGTAGCCTTGGCGCAAAGGGCAAAAGCCGCTTCTTCGACACCTTGGGCGTTGCCGACAAAGGTAATGACAGACCGGTTGTGATCGGCATCGGAGGACCAGTCCAACAGCTTAACACCTGGGGCTTGGCCGACTGCGTCGACGACAGCTTGGACAATCTCGCGATTGCGTCCCTCGCTGATATTGGGGACGCATTGGATAATCTGCTGCACAATTAATCCTCCCTCATGGGTATTTTTATACCGTGACGCCGGGCGGCAGCCAGGGCCTGCTCATAGCCTGCGTCGGCGTGGCGAATAACGCCCATACCTGGGTCGCTGGTCAGCACCCTCTCTAGGCGGGACTTGGCGCCTTGGCTACCATCTGCCACCACCACCATGCCGGCATGGATGGAATAACCAATGCCCACGCCGCCACCATGGTGCACGGAAACCCAACTGGCCCCGTTGACGGAATT
>DAIOXA010000255.1:0-3089 GCA_036758185.1 Bacillota bacterium | reverse complement strand
ACATGGAAAAACCTCCCCCTGCCCCAGTATGACGAGGCTTTGTTGAGCCTTCTGGCCCGCCCCAATATTTCCAGCCGCGCTGCCCTGTGGAGCCAATTTAAGTATCAAGTCGGTGGTTGCATGATTCAGGGTCCTGGGGCCGGCGCCGCCCTCCTCCGCCTGCCCGGCGGGAATAAGGGGATCGCCGCTGCTGTCGACTGCAACAGCACCTACTGTGCCCTGGATCCCCGGGAGGGGGCCAAGAGAGCTGTGGCCGAGGCCGCGCGCAATGTAGCCTGTACCGGCGCCAGGCCAGTTGCCGTTACCAATTGCCTGAACTTTCCCAGCCCCGAAGTCCATGAGCAGTATTGGGCGCTGGCGGAATCCATCGGGGGGCTGGCTGAGGCCTGTGAAGCACTGGAGACACCGGTGGTGAGCGGCAATGTCAGCTTGTATAACGAAGGCGGTGGCGCTGCCATTAAGCCCACCCCCGTCATCGGCATGGTGGGGTTGATGGATGATGTAGAGCGGGTCTGCACCATTGCCCCCAAGCCAGGCCAGGTTCTGGTCCTACTGGGAGAAATTCAGCCCCTCCCCGGGGGCAGTGAGTACTTGCACCTGCGCTGTGGCCATAGCGAGGCGCCTGCGCCCAAGGTGAACTTGCACCTAGAAGCTAACTTGTGCCGCCTACTACCCCAAGCAATCTCCCAGGGCCTAGTTGAGGCCGCCCACGACGTCAGCGAAGGCGGTGTCGCCCTCACCCTGGCCGAGATGGCCATTGCCTCTGGTCACGGTGTTGAGGTGGCAGTAATTGGCGACGGCCGTCCCGATTTCTGGCTCTTTTCGGAATGTCCTGGGGCAGTGGTGGCCGCCGTCTCGCCTCATCATATAGTAGCCCTTAAGGAAATGGCTCGGGAGCATGGCGTGCCCATTTCTCACCTGGGACACACCACTGATATGGAGGTCTATGCTGTTCAAGGTTTGCTCAGTCTTACCCTGGACCAACTGAAACGGGCTTGGCAAGGGAAGCTGGCCGAGGTGTTTGCCAGTGAATAGGCTAGTCTATGAAGAATGCGGAGTCTTCGGGGTCTGGGCGTCGGGGACCGAGGCGGTGACCACAACTATCATTGGACTAGTTGCCTTGCAGCATCGGGGTCAAGAGAGCGCAGGGATTTGTTGGAGCGATGGTGAACTGCAGCATCGGCGGGGGTCCGGGCTGGTGGGGGATGTGTTTCGCAACTTCGATGCAGGGGTAATAAAGGCCAAGGCCGCCATCGGCCATGTGCGCTATTCTGCCAAGGGTAGTGAGGGAACTGCCCAGCCCCTGGTATTCACAGGCCGCCTGGGCCCAGTATCCTTGGCCCAGAACGGCAGCTTGGTCAACGCCTCGGCAATACGTCAACATTTGGAACAACAGGGTTCCATCTTTCAGACCAACAGTGACAGCGAAGTGGTGGCCCATCTCTTGGCCCGGGCTACCACCACCGACTTGGACAGCGCCTTGGTCTCGGCCCTGAGTCAGGTGCGGGGGGCCTATGCCATGGTCGTCCTCACCCCGGAGCGCCTTCTTGCAGTGCGGGATCCCCACGGCATTCGCCCCTTGGTCCTGGGCCAGCTGGATGGAGGCTGGGTGGTGGCTTCGGAAACCTGTGCCCTAGATTCGGTGGGTGCAAAGTTTTTCCGGGAAGTAGGGCCGGGGGAGATGGTTTCCCTCAGTGCTGCCGGGTTAGAGTCGGCGCCCTTACTGCCGCCCCGGCAGCGATCTTTTTGCAGCTTTGAATACATCTACTTTGCCCGCCCCGATAGCGTCTTTGCCGGGCGTAATGTGCACATGGTGCGCTGCCGTCGGCTACGCTGAAGCCGTAGATCTACCCTATGAGACGGGGCTGATCCGCAATCGCTACCTGGGCCGGACCTTCATTCGCCCTACTCAGCAGCAACGGGAGCAAGGGGTGGCCCTTAAGCTCAACCCCATTAGCGGAGTGGTGGAGGGAAAGCGGGTGGTGATGGTGGATGATTCCCTAGTCCGGGGCACCACCGGTCAGAGGCTGGTGCAGATGCTGCGTCAGGCGGGGGCTCGAGAAGTCCATTTGCGCATTGCCTCACCGCCAATAACCTATGGTTGCGGGTTGGGGATAGATACCAAGGACGGACTTATTGCCGCCCGCATGAGTCCTGAGGATATCGCTGAGCATGTTGGCGCCGACAGCCTTCGCTTTCTCTCCCTTGGAAGCATGGTGGAGGTCATAGGCTTAGAGGAAGGGGATCTGTGTGTGGGGTGCTTTACCGGTACACATCCCGTCAGGAGGGAAGAATGATGAAACTGACCTACAAAGAGAGTGGCGTCGATGTTAGCGCTGCAGACGAGTTAGTAAAATCTTATAGTAAATTTGCCGCCGACACCAATAGCCGCCACGTCTTGGCAGGAGTGGGGGGATTTGCCGGGTTTATCAATTTGCCAGAAGGGTACCAGCAGCCGGTGCTGGTGGCCTGTACCGATGGAGTGGGCACAAAGCTGCGCCTCCTCATCCAGGCGGGGCAGCCTGAGACTGCAGGGAAGGATGCCGCCGCCATGTGCCTAAACGACTTGGCCACCAGTGGCGCCCAGCCCCTGTTCATGCTGGACTACCTGGCGGTGGGCAAGCTAGAGGCCAGGGTCGCCCAGGCCGTCGTCGGCGGGTTTACCGCCTACTGCCGCCAGGCCGACTGCGCCCTGTTGGGGGGCGAGACGGCGGAAATGCCGGGCTTCTACCCTCCGGAGGATTTCGATGTTGCCGGCTTCGCCGTAGGGGTAGTGGACCGGGAACAGATTGTCGACGGGGGCAGGTGTCAGGCTGGAGATAGCGTCATTGGCCTGGCCAGTTCCGGCGTCCACAGCAATGGTTTTTCCCTAGTTCGCCTTCTCCTGGATCGAGGATTGCTGGAGAGAGAGCGGGTCTACCCGGGGATGGACGCTCCCCTGATGGAGGAGTTGCTTACACCCACCCGGCTCTACCTGCCCCTGGCCCGGGAGCTGGCAGCGGCAGGGGTCAAGGCCATGGCCCATATCACTGGGGGAGGACTGCCGGGCAACGCCGCCCGCACTCTGCCCCGAGACCTAGACATGATTC
>DAIOXA010000254.1:288-3099 GCA_036758185.1 Bacillota bacterium | reverse complement strand
GGTGGATGCCCTCTTTCGGGCGGGACTGATTGAGGATGTCGCCGGACTGTATAGCTTGCAGGCAGAGGATGTCGCGGACCTGGAGCGCCTGGGGGCCAAGTCTGCTGCTAACCTAGTCGCGGCCATAGAAGAAACCAAAAAGCGCCCCTTGGAGCGCCTGCTCTTTGGCTTGGGCATCCGCTTTGTCGGGGCCAAGGCGGCAAGATTATTGGCCCAGCACTTTGGCAGCCTCGAGGCCCTGCTGGGCGCCACTGAGGAGGAACTCACTGCCATCCCAGAAATCGGAGAAGTTATAGCCCTGAGCGTCATCCGGGAACTGGGCGATGAGGATATGCGCCATCTCATTCAGCGCCTGCAGCAGGCCGGCGTCAACATTACCCAACCCAAGCAAGCCAGCGGCGGTCCTTTTGCAGGCAAGACCTTTGTCCTCACCGGCGCCCTGGAACACATGACCCGAACCCAGGCCCAGCAACTCATCGAAGACCAGGGCGGTAAAGTCACCGGCGCAGTCAGCGCCAAAACCGACTACGTCGTCGCCGGCGAAAAAGCTGGCGCCAAGCTGGATAAGGCAAGAGAGCTAGGGGTCGCTGTCCTGGATGAAGAGCAGTTTATGGATCTAGTCCAAAAATAAGCCATTGGGGACTGTCCCCACTGGCTGGTTTTTATTAATTGTAGATCAGTATCCAGCATACATCTTGTATAAAGTTATTTTTTATTCCCGTTGCCACCAGGATGTAGCTGTCGCCGGTTTTATAAACCATAAAGGCTGCGTTCTGAAGGGAGACGGGAAAGGCGGTATCCCCGACATACAGGGTATTACTGTAGTAATCCTCATCATCGTGCCAGATGCCATGCTGCTGAAAGTAATCACTGCTAACTTGGATCTGCCAGTTACTACCCTTGATGATATAATCAGTATCATCGTACCACATTTTACCCTTAGTTAAGGATCTGACGGCACCGGTACTGATGTCAATGGCTATATATCTGGAGATGCTGGAGAACTGCTCGGTAGTTCTAGAGATTGCAAGGATCTCTTGGTCGGCCAGAGCCGCCCAGGAAAATTTGGAGACATTTTTCAACACGGTTTTACTTCCCTGGACCGTCTCCAACACTAGTTCTTGATCCACAAGGCGTAGCCGGACATCCCCGTCGGGGGTGCTGGCACAATTGTCGGAGATCTTCAGGATTTCCCCGACTATATTTCCCGAGGAGTCAACTAAATCGGAGCCGTAGAACATATCCGTTCCTGTCAGATGCTGGTAGGGTATCCAGGTCTCACTAGGTTTAACTTTAGCCAATTCTTGGGTGTTGAGATTGATCTTATACCTTAGGTCATTCAAATTCGAGGGTAACATGTAAAGGCCATAAAGGCCTATGTCAGAGTAGAAGATTGATAGCTCCCAGGGGCTGCACCAGTCGACCGTGGGCACATACGTCTCGTCCTCATCTTGAAAGATTGGCATATCCAAGTCTAGGGTATAGCGCTTAATTTCCTGCCCGTCGGTAGACATAATTCGGATAGTTGACTTGCCGCCCTGGGATTTTATTAGGGCGAACCTGTCCCCCTGGGGTGCCCAAGAACCCCATTGACCTTTAAAGATCGTTTCGGTTAAATTGACGATATCCACTAGCATAAGCCCTTCATCTGTCGGCATCAGAGCAGCAGGCTGGGAACTGGAAAATGTGATGTCATGGCGAATATAGAGATTCATGGATTTGGACTTCCGAAGTATCAGATCGCTGTCGGGGATCTGTATTTGCGACAGGGTCCTCAGAGTCCTTATTTCGTTTGAGTATGGGAAGTCCACATCTGCAAGCCTACCCAAAATAGCCTGGACATCTGAGGAGGGGGCAATAGGTATGTCTTGAGCAGTATAGACCGGCTTATCTGGAAGAGAGAGGTCAATCCCCGCATCATTTAGTAGCCGAATCATAGCATCGTAGCCGTATTTCTTGGCCAAACCATGGCGGGACAATATATCCAGCAGCAAGGTGGCTTGGCTGGGGGAAGCAGGATCCCGCTGGGGATAAAGGCTTGCATACATTTTGGATAGCAGATCTTCACTGAGGTCGCCAAGGGAGTCGGATATCTTTTTGGTAACATCCAGGCCCAAGGGGTTATGCCAGCCCGGCCCCAGATCCCTTAGTAGCGCCACCGTCCAAATCGGCCAGTATAGTTCCAAGGGGTCCGCCTCAGGGGAAGTCTGCTCTAACAAAGTTAGAAAATCAGCTTCCAATTCACCTTGATAGCACCTTGCCCACAGCTGTAAGTACAGGGGAACATCCTTAAACTCTGGTAAGTGAGCGCGATCTTGGAGAATCTGCGCTGCAAATTCTATAACTTGGTGTCCATCTTTTCCTTGGATTGGCAGGGGCGTGCGGACCCAGAGGGATTCTAGGCTTTCGAGGTAATGGGTGCGGGCTGCACCGTTCAGCGTCCAGTTGACCAGCAGCCGGTGTCCATATTCTACAGTTTGCTTTTCCTTCCTTTGCCGAGTATAGAAGTTCGCAAGGTCCTCGTTCAGGTCGGCATTGGGATCGAGTCTGAAAATCTCTTCTTCCAGCCAAAAGACATCTTCGGCATTGGCAGAATGGCGAAAATACCAGCGACTGCCCCGAACAAATTCAGTCAGGACACCCTCTACACCTATGTGGGGGTAGATATGTTCCTTGAGGACAGAAAAGACTAGCTTGCTGTCACCGGAGTCAATTGCATAATCCAGCATGGCAGCAGCGGTCTTTGCCGAGGGCCTGTTCTCCATTTTTTGGCTGTATTGGGCAATTGCCTCCTCAACTCCCGGCGCTTCC
>DAIOXA010000254.1:0-273 GCA_036758185.1 Bacillota bacterium | reverse complement strand
GAGGGCCAGGGCAATGACAAGCCCTACTACCCCCAGGGCTATCCAGCCCTTGCGGCTAAAGGACAATGGTTTTGTCATTTCAGTCCCCCCTTACTTTTCTAACTAGCATAGAATTATTCGCCAACTCACCAGGAAATTCCTCTGTTTCACTGGAGGGAACTGCTTTGCGGCAAACTACTGCGACAGCACGTCGCTGTTTCGCCATCCCCTTGGCCAGCCGCATGAAAGAGGGTCAGGTTTTTGGGTGCGCCGGTGCTCAGGAAGCGCTGCTCC
>DAIOXA010000253.1:0-3116 GCA_036758185.1 Bacillota bacterium | reverse complement strand
GGGTCCCTTTCGGCTGTGGGTGCTTTCTGTTGATGACGAGGCCTATTCTGTTTTAGAGAGGCTGGCACTGCCCAGGATAATATTGGTCAGCCTCACCAATATCCTCTGTGAAAAGCTTATAGATATTCAGGCCGAGAGGCAGTTTCACGAGTTATGTTGGACGCTGAAACCCTACCTAATTTCCTACATTCTCAAGAATAACTTAAGACTAGACGCTGTCCTCTACCTGGATGCCGATCTCTTCTTTTTCCGGGATCCCGAGGAAGTCTTTGCAGAATGGGGCGCCAGCCCCATCTTACTGACCCGGCTATGGATGGGGGAAAAGTGGTCGGAGAAATTGGGCAAGTACTCGGCGGGCTTCGTTGGTTTTCGACGCCAAAGCGACAGCCTCAAATTGCTGAATTCATGGCGCAATAACTGCCGAGACTGGTGCTATGACCGGGTGGAGCCGGGGCGTTGGGGTGACCAGAAGTACTTGGACCGGTGGCCGCAGATACTGTCCACCATCAAGGTCACCCAGCACAAAGGAATCAACACCGGACCCTGGAACACTCGCAAGGGCTTTGCCGTGGCCCGCAGCAATGGGAATCTTTACTTTGATGGGTTTCCCCTAGTTTGCTACCACTTCAGCGGATTTAAGATCATTGGCCGCGGAGAGTATGAGCTCTGCAACCGCAAAGTCCTGCCCAGCAAGGCTACCCCCATTTACGCCGCCTATACCCAGGCGGTGGAGGACACCCTGAAAATGCTGGCTGAGGCGTTTCCCCACTATAACCCCAGCAACGCTGACTCCGGGGGGAAGTACTACAACCACCATGTCCTAAAGTGAGGAGGATGGAAATGGCTGCCCACAGCATTGTCATGAGCAAGATGAAGAAGGCGGCCCCTATGCTGGCTGACCCCTTCCTCTGCCGGCATGTTCCCGAGACTTATATTTATGACCCGGTCAATTTTAAAGTTATGTTGGCAAAGTACAATACCATTTACCTTAAACCCGATTCTGGCAGCCAGGGGCGGGGCATTATCCGCCTGGACAAGTTAAGCGCTGGTAACTGGAGCCTGCGCCACAATGGTAGCCATGACATCGCCGCAGCCCAGTACTTGGCCGCAACCCTAAAGCCCATTATTGGCGCAAGGCGCAGCTATCTGGTCCAACAGGGGATAGAGTTGGCGACATATGACAATTGTCCCTTTGACATGCGTTTAGTCCTCCTCAAGCCCCAGGACATTTGGCAATTGACCCTGACTTCGGCAAAGGTGGCCCTAAGGGAAGATGCCGTCGTCACCAATGTTGCCCGGGGCGCCCGAGACTATCCCCTCTTGGACATCCTCCTGAATTATGACCAAAAAAAAGACCCCGTGGCTATCTATAAAGACCTCATAGACCTGGTCCATCAAGGCGCCAGCCTATTGGGGCAAAGGTTTCCCCTGCGCATCATTGGCTTTGACATGGCGGTAGATAAGGATGGCAAGATCTGGTTCCTGGAGGCCAATACCAATCCGCAAAATAAGCAGTGTATGCTGGCCAATGACAGCGCCACGGTGCAGAAATACCAAGAGGCCCGGGAGAAGATCGGGCCTCGGCGCCGCTGGCAAAGAATGTAGTCTGCCAGTAAGCTACAGCATCGGTCCGTCCTTGAGAAGGCCCCTGACTTGGATCCGGACAATTTCCAGGGATTGACGGCGTGGCTTTTTTTCCCGCCAGAGGGCTGAAAAGAGTTGGACTCCGGTTGTATAAGGAATTAGTTTCGCTTCGATACAGTGTTCCAGGATATAGACTATGTCTGCCAAGCCCTGGTCTTCCTGGGTCACCGGCGTATTCAGGATAGAAAACACTTCCTGGGCAATCTGTTGCCGGGAAGTTTCCTCTTCCTGGCGGAGGAAGGCTTCCAGCTCTGACAAGCACGCTTTCTCCAGGCGCAGATCCAGGGCAGAACAGTTTTCCCGAAGGTGGTCGGGATTGGTGGGGCCGGTGAGGGCCAAGGTAATCCCTTTTTGGTTCAGGACCCAGGCAATGGCCAGTTGGGCCGGGGTTGCGCCAATCTCCCGCCCCATCTCCTGGAGTGTTTCCATTATCCTCAGTCCCGAGGCCAGTTTATGTCTTTTAAATAGGGGATCAAGACGGCGAATGTCATTGGCAGAGAATTGGGGAGAAGGAGAAACCTTGCCTGTGAGCAGGCCCCGCCCGGTGATGCTGAAGGCGATGATGCCAAACTCGTATTGTTCTTGCAAGGGCAAGATTTCCCGATACCTGGCTGGGGCGGCAGCGTTGAATTCTGCCAGCACAGTCTTGGGGTTGCCCAACGCCAAGTACTCCTGGGTTTTGGTCAGGGGCAGGTGACCGATCCCATAAGCGCGGATTTTGCCCTGGCTCTTTAGAAGTTCTAAGGTTCTCACCACATCAGCCACCGGGGTGCTGGCGTCGTCATAGTGCACCTGGTACAAGTCCAGGTAATCGGTGCCTAGTCGCTCTAAGCTTGCCTCGCAGCTGGTTAGAATATGGCTGCGGGTAAGATTTCCTTTGCCCCCGGGGCCAGCGCCCACCTTGGTGGCGATGGCAATTTGCTGGCGAAAGGATTGGACAGCCCTGCCCAGCACTTCCTCGGAGCCGTACTGATCTGCAGTGTCAAAGAAGCGTATCCCTAAATCATAGGCCGTTTCTATCAGTTTTATGGCCCCGGTGGGTTCAACTTTAGTACCATAGGCCCCTCCCAGAGCATAGCAACCGTAGCCTAGACGGGGCTTAAGCATTGCTTTGCTCCTCCTTTAGAAAAGACTGAATTTTGTCGGCCAGGCGGGCCAGTTCCGCCTTGACTTCCCTCAGGTTGGTCGCCATGATCTCTACTTCCCGGTATTTGGCGAGGATTTGCCCTCTTAGGGTCTTCATGGCTTCTCGATCTGGGGGGCCTACAGCCATGCTGCGGTCCACCTGGGCATCTGCGCTGAGGATAGCCTGGATTTCAGTCAGGCTAAACATCAAGGTTTTCATCTTGGCCACGGCCTTGAGCTTTGCTATTTCGGCGGGAGAGTACTGGCGTACTCCCCCTTGGCGGGCGGGGGAGACCAGGCCGATGCGGTCGTAATAGCGCAGGGTTTCTATGGGGATATCTAACTGC
>DAIOXA010000252.1:0-3145 GCA_036758185.1 Bacillota bacterium | reverse complement strand
TTTAATATTTATTGTTGTAGTGGGTCCTGGGTGATGGCAAGACTTGCTATGCTGTGCTGTCCCAGGTTTCATTAGCCCTCTTCTAACCCGCCTTAGCAGGTAAAGGTAGAGGATGACCACCGGGGTGAGGAGTAGGCCAGAGACGACCAGGGATACTGCCATGCCAGCCTTGAGGGCGATGACGCCAATGACCGGTCCGCTGATGATCTGCCCTAAGGAGTCTATTTGGCCATAGGTGGAGAGGACGGTGGCCTTACCCCAGATTCTATATTCTCATTGAGCCAGACCCTGTGAATGGGGCCATTGGTTGTCCTAAGTATCATATTGCCATGAAGCAATTTGCATTTGTACTCTTTCTGCACAGATGCTATAATGATTCTAGACATATAACTGGAGGTATGCTAGATGAGAACAAATGTCATTTATAATGAGGATTGTCTTAAGGGTATGAAAAAACTACGTTCAGAATCAGTCGAAGTTGTTGTAACTTCACCTCCCTATAACATTGGAATCAATTATAACTCATACCAAGATACTCTAGAAGATAGTGAATTCCTTATGTGGATATCAGATATAGCACAAGAGATAAAGCGAATCTTAAAAGAAGATGGTTCTTTCTTTTTGAATGTCGGAGGTAAACCGTCACAACCACTCTGGCCTTTACAAGTAGCTATGGCTTGCGCAAGACACTTCTTTCTGCAAAACACAATTCATTGGATAAAATCCATCGCCATTCCAATGGAAGATGTAGGAAACTACCCACACATGATACGAGATATTTCGGTAGGCCATTTTAAACCAGTTAATAGTCGATACTACCTTAACAATTGTCACGAGTACATATTTCATTTCACAAAGAGTGGTACGGTAGAGATTGACAAATTAGCAATTGGAGTAGAATATCAAGACAAATCAAACGTAAATAGATGGAAATCCTCAAAATCGGACCTCAGGGATAGAGGAAATACGTGGTTTATTCCTTATGAGACCATTCGTATCTCTCGACCACATCCAGCTCCCTTTCCTGTCAAGCTCCCTGAATATTGCATAAAAATCCACGGCTTAAATAGAACTAAAACTGTGTTAGATCCGTTTATGGGAATCGGAGGAACTGCATTAGCGTGTATCCGTCTGGGAGTAGCTTATATAGGGTATGAACTGGATGAAGAATACGCTAAAATAGCCAGGATGAGGATTAGTTCAGAAAAATCCAGATTAGCTACTCAACCAAGTATTAACGTAGGGAAGGTGAGCAAATTGTACCGGGTAATAGTAGATGGGCTAGACCCAACAGAAATGGAGCCTCTAACAAGAGAAGTAAATGGAACAGGTGGATATCAATCTTTCATAAGGAAACTCCAAAGACAGTACTCACCTAAAGAAGGGCAAATTATCCTGGACATTGAAGATATTCAAAGAATGCCGCGATATGTTACTAAATACGGACAAGGCGGCTTCCAGGATCGTTTATCATTTCTAATGAATAAGCTAGAAGATATTCACAACAAACTTGATAACGCTGTAGAATCTTATAAGAGCAATTTACAGGACTAACAGAGCTAAATCTTTTGAGCCGGAAGGCTCTTTCCTTTCTTTAAACCGATTTTTAGCTAGGATGTCAGGCATGCATTTCCCCCCTTATTCTTATGGCATAATTACGCCATGATATCACCCTGCAGGTTATTTTGCCCCCTTCGGGGAATTGATATGGCACAAGGAGTTGAAGAAATGAAGACTGAAAAAATCGGCAGCAGGGGCGTGCTCTTTACCATGGAGGCCAATGACAGCGCCTTTGCCGAAGACTATTACATCTACCTCATCAATGGTGAAAAAGATCTATACCTCTGTGATACCCATGTGGGTCCAAAGTCCATGGAACCAATCCAGCAATACCTAGCAGCAAACGGATTAGATACCAAACCTCTGGTAATCTTCCACTCCCATTCCGACTGGGATCATATCTGGGGCGCTTGTGCCTTTCCCGGCGCTACGGTGGTGGCCCAACATCGATCGTTGCAGAGACTTTATGACCGGGGGTACTTGGAACTGCAACGCTATGCCAAGTTTCAGAATGGAGAGGTGAGGCTGGTCCCCCCCGCCATCACCTTTGACAGCAGGATGCTCTTTTGCGAGGATGGCGTGGAATTTATCTCTGCCCCCGGCCACACCGATGACTCGGCAATCTGTTATGATCGCAAGGACTCGGTGCTGTACCTAGGCGACCTGGTGGAACGTCCCCGTCCTGTAATCCAAGCCCATGATTTGGAGACCTATATTGAGACTCTGGAGGAGATCAAGGGCATTGCCGCCCAGATCATGCTCACTTCCCATTCCGGCTGGGTCAGTAAAGAAGATATTGAGGACAACATCGCCTATATCCAACAATTTCAGGATATTGCCCTGGGCAGTTCTGAGGGGGATTCAGAAGTAGGAGAAATGATACGCAAGTGCTACACCCTCCTGATGTATGAGGACGCTATCGCCCAGACCGTCGGGAATGAGTTTGACTACCTTACCTTCCAGAAGGAATTGTGGCATTCCCTGGAATTAGATTACCTGAGTTCCGCCTCGGCACTGCTGCGAAATGTCGAGTATGAAGAACTGAAACTGGCCTTGGAATCCTACATGGCTGGACTATAGCAAGGGATCATCTCGGCCCCCGACCTGCAAAGGCGGTGGCCTTCATTTTTCTGTCGTTTTGCCCCAGAAATATCACAAGGCCAGTGCCCTTTGCCAGGGCATTGGCCTTTTGCATGCTATGAATACCCAACTTGGTCTTGCTGCTAAATTTTTAGTCTACCTGCCTTAGCTAACACTAATTAAGCATCAGCAGTAACCCATTCATTCATAACTTCTTTCGCGTTGCTGCCCCATGCCACCTTATCGCGATTTGGTTTAGGATCAACATCCTCTGTGACCTTATAATACCTGCCTTCAGCGGGCCAGCCACCATCGGGCAGTTCTTTGCTTTCTAAAAAATCCAGTGCCTCTTGGCATCTTGAATCTTTTATTAAGCCGCCCTCGGACATGACCTTTAATCCAAATAAGATATCATAATGCCAGTAACACGGATAGTGAAGCTTTAAGAACGATGGTGTCAAATCATTGTAGGTTTTTTTTGAAGAACCTCGTAGCTACTACACAG
>DAIOXA010000251.1:0-3159 GCA_036758185.1 Bacillota bacterium | reverse complement strand
TCCGACTCCCGGCGGTTGCGCACCGGCGGGTAGAAGGGGGGAGCCAGGGCAATTACTATCTTGGGATCACGGTCGGGACAGTGACGATGGACCTCATGGACCAGTTCCAGGGTCAGGCGCTGCAGGTCAAGACCCTGGTTCATCAGTTTCTTGGCCATGTCATCCATGGCCTGGAAAAATTCATCGCCCTTGGCCTGGACACATTCATCCCAGAGTTGGGCAAAGGTCATGACCCGGGGCTGCCAAGGGGGCAAATCCAGTTCAGTCTCAGCAAGCTTCTCCCAAGCCCGGGCAGACATGGATAGGCGTTCCATGGCATTGCTGGAGGCCTGCTCTGCCAGGCGCATCAGCTTGGCCATGATTTCTGCCGGTGGCATCGCCAGGGTAAAGACGTTAAAATACGCCCAGGCCGCCGCTGGGGTGGATACATTATAGCCCTGCTTCATATCCCCGGCCCGGAGTACGGTGGGGGGAAAGGTCACTTCACCGGCGCAGCTGTCGCTGAAGCCGGGATTTAATTCCAACATCCGCGTTACTTCAGCCAGGAGCAGGTGGGCATTGATTCCCTCATAGAGGTCGCCGGCGTGGGTCTCCCGGCCAAAGCAGTAGAATAGAGGCAGGAGCTTGCCGTCACTGCCGGTTTGAACGGCATGGCCTTCTCCGCTATAGCCATGGGGTTCACAGTTCAGGGCTGCGGCAAATTCTAAGTCGTGCTCCTGTTGCAACTCTCGGATGACGGTAATGGCATGACGCATGCCCAGGGAATTATTCTCTTCATCCGGAACAGAGAGGAAAAGGATATTGCCTGGGAGTTCTGCCGCTCTCTCGGCATAGTCCAGGGTCATTATAACTTGAATGGCAAGGCCATAGAGCATGTCCATGGTCCCCCGGCCAAAGACCCACTGGCCGCTTTCCAAGTCCCGCCTAGCAGCCTCGGGAAGGCTGGCGGGGTCCAAGCCCTTGGTCAATTCCAGCGGGTCAAAGGCCAGGTCCTTAAGAGTTCCATAGTCTTCGATATCCACCACATCGTGGTGGTTCATCAACATCACAGTCTGCTTGCTCCGGCCCCGGATTAAGGCCGCAACAACGGCGGGACTGTTGGGGGCGTCCAGGGTAACCAAGCGCAGTTGGTTGGGATTCTCTTGAAAATAGGGGCGCCCAGCCAGGCGAGAGTGGATGAAGCGGGCGATTTCTCCCTCGCCAGGGGATTCAGAAATGCTGCGGAATTGGGTGAGCTGTAACATCAGCTCCCAGGATTGCTGGCCAATATTCATTCGATTTACCTCCTTGAAGACTTTGTCGTGTTATCGTGCAATAGCCAAAAGCGCCGTTGAAGGTATTATAATAGAAGTGGTTATGATTGTCAGCTCAACGGAGCTTCAAAACAATTTCGGTAAGTACCAGATGTTGGCGGTAAAAGAAGATATCATCTGCCCGAAATGGCACGATTATCGCTAGATTGTCGGCGGTGGGAGGCGCTGTCCCTGGCGCTGATGATGAAGCAGTGGCGGAAAATCCGACTAAGCGCAGCTATTACGGGGGCCGGAAGGCGTCATACCGGGAGTATTGGCTAGTCAACCCAATAAACAGCGAAATAACCGTTTACCGGTTTGAAGAAAAAAATATCTGCGATTCCACTACCTTTCGCAAACCGGAGGACTCCCGTTCTTTCATCTTCCCGGGGTTAGCAGTAGATTTGACACAAATATTTGGCTAGCAGTCTCAGGTGAGAAGTGGGATCAAACATGGGAGAGTGTTGCGACACAAGGGTCCGTCCCTTCGTCGCGAGGAAAGGAGAAATTCTAGTGCAGCTACAGGAGTTTGAGAAAAAGACCCAGGACTATATATTACATCGATGCCGTGAGCATCTGGGGCAGATGGAAGCCCTGCTGGGTCGGCCCTTGACCTTCGACTACCGGTATGAACATACCCGTACCGCCGTGGCCATTGCCGGTCAATTGGCGGAGGAAATAAAGGTGGACCCGGCCTTGGCCAGAATCGCCGCCTGGCTCCATGACATCGCCAAGTGCTGGAACCCCGACCTGGACGAGGCGGCCAACTGGGAGCGGGAGAAGGACCATGGTAAGATTGGTGCTCAGGAAGCTGTGGCTTACCTTAGATCCCTGGATTTCCCGCCGGACCTTATTCGCCAGGTGGAACAGGCCATCGACCAGCATGTCGGCCTAGTAAAGGATTACATTCTGGAGGAGCCCTTGGCTGCCCTTGTCTGGGATGCAGATAAGTTGAGCAAAGTTGGAGTCGCCGGGGCGATACATTACCTTTCAGCCCAGATGGCCATGGGGGAAGACCTGGTGGACCTGGAAAAATTCTTCGGCCAGCCCGAAATAGAGCTGCACCGGCGCATTGCCGCTTCCTTTAACACCCAGTGGGCCAGACAGCGGGCCGAAGCCGAACTGGAAGCTGTTGCCAGCTGGCGCCAGCATACTCTTGTGGCCTTACGGGGCGCTGAGCTGGGGGAAAAAACCAGTCTCTAGACTAGTCTTCCCTGTCGGTTGCAAGCCAGCTGGGCTTGCTGTAATTGATTCCCGCCTTGATTCCACACAGTTCGAGGCCCCTGGCAATCCTTTCTTCAGTGAGTATTAAGGAAAAGATAATGTTGCGGAGCATATCGTTAGAATTGGCAATCTCCTGATCCAATTCTTTTGAGGCGAGTTGTTTCATATGCATTATTTGAACAGAGAGAAGCTCTGCTAGATTATCTTCCATTTTTAGGGCCGCTTCAATCATCCTCTGGCCAAGATGGATGTTGCTTGCTAGTCTGTCGTGTTCCTTGGTCATATTTTTCCCTCCCCGTCAATACTAGTAATATCATATGTTTTGTGCCTTCAACACAGTACAATATATGCCCGCCGGGTTATGGCGGGTAAGTTCTTGACTTTATTCGTGGTACTTTTTCTTAGGTCTTTCTTTACAAATTAAATCCATTATATGATCCAACATATCTTCCGCACCCTTAGCGGCAACAAATAACAATTACCCTAGAATACTGCAAGCTCAAGTATAAACATCCAGCCCAAATCCAGCTAATCTCAAGACCCTATCCAAATCAGTATACCTTGCCGGTAATAGTCTCCTTTTCCTGCCGCCTTCGGTTAGCAATAGGATCTTTATCGGTGCCAGTAACTCCAACACTCTTCT
>DAIOXA010000250.1:1189-3161 GCA_036758185.1 Bacillota bacterium | reverse complement strand
GAACCCTTCTGCCCCGGAGCTGGATGACAAACTGGGCCAAGGCCTTGGCCAGTTTCAGCCCGCCTCGGCTGACAAAGGGATTGTCGCCCTTGACCTTTAGAAAAGCAATGCTGGGCAGCATCGTCCCCGCCTTGTCCACCGTCTCCCCATCTACCGAGACCATCCCTGCCATGATGGCGGCCCTGGCCTTGGCTCGGGATTCATAGAGTCCCGCTTCCACCAGCAAAAGGTCAAGCCTTTTTTTCTCTGCCACTTTGCGCCTTCTCCCGGGCGACCAAGTCCTTAGCTGCCGCTACAATATCTGGAACATCTATGCCACATAGCTTTAGGAGCTGTTGGTGGTTGCCATGGGGAACAAAGCCATCGCCAATCCCCAGCAACCGGGTATGGGGACTAAGACCCAATTTACTGCATACCTCCAGGATGGCAGAGCCGAGGCCACCCTGAATAAGATGCTCTTCCACCACCACCAGCCGCCCGCAGCGCTGAGCAAACCTGGCAATTAAATCTTCATCCAGAGGTTTTATGAACCTGGGGTTTAGAACAGCGGCACTGATGCCCATGTTGTATAGTTGAGTCTGGGCCTGAAGGGCCAAAGCTATGCTGGGTCCAAGGCCAATGATGGCGACGTCCTGCCCCTGGCGCAGCACCTCGCCCTGACCCAGGCTGAGGGGGGCGCCAGAAAGGGTGACGGGCAAGGGCTTGCAGCCGCCCCGGGGGTAGCGAATCGCCGCCGGGCCGGGAAGGTGAAGACCTAGCTTCAGCATATCCTTTAATTCTGGAAAGTCCTTGGGCATCATCACCGTCATATTGGGGATATGCCGCAACATGGAGATGTCTAGTATGCCCTGGTGGGTCTCGCCATCGGCACCCACGAGGCCAGCCCTATCCACGGCAAAGAGGACCGGCAACCTCGGCAGACAGACATCGTGGACTATTTGATCATAGGCCCGCTGCAAAAATGTCGAGTAGATGGCCACCACTGGTCGGTACCCCGACCGGGCCATTCCGGCAGCTAGGGTGACGGCATGCTGTTCGGCAATACCGACATCAAAGAAGCGGCCGGGATACTTATGGGCAAACTGATCTAAACCCGTCCCCTCGGGCATGGCAGCGCAAATTGCCACGATGCGGGGATCCCTTTCGGCCAGCTGACACAGTTGCTCAGAAAACACTTGGGTGTAGGATTTACCATTGCCGCCCTTGATGGCGCCGGTCTCCAGATCAAAGGGGCCGATGCCATGAAATTTGGCGGCATAACCTCGGCCCTTCTGAGTGATGACATGAATCAAGACAGGACCCCGCCGCCCTTTAGCTTGGCGCAATATGCGCTGGACGTCGGCGATGCTATGACCGTCGATGGGGCCAAGATAAGTAAAACCAAATTCTTCAAAGACCATGCCGCTGACCAGCAGGTATTTTAGGCTGGATTTTACCCGATCCATGGTCTTGTACATGGTGCTGCCAATGGCGGGGATCTTGCGCATCAGGTATTCCACATCTTGCTTGACCCGGGTGTATTTTGGATCAGTGCGCACCCGGGACAAGTAAGAAGACAGCCCACCCACATTGCGGGAAATAGACATTTCATTGTCATTGAGAATAACAGTTAGGTTTATCTGCTGGGCGCCGGCATGATTCAAAGCTTCCAAAGCCATGCCACCGCCCAGGGCGCCATCGCCGATGACGGCAACGACATTATACTCGTCTTGATTGAGATCCCGAGCCAAGGCCAGCCCCAGGGCTGCCGAGATAGAAGTGCTGCTGTGGCCAGTTTCGACACTGTCATGGGCGCTTTCTTCCCCCTTGGGAAATCCCGAGAGGCCGCCAAAGCAACGCAGGCTGGAAAATCGCTCCCGGCGTCCTGTCAGCAATTTATGCACGTAACTCTGGTGCCCCACATCCCAGATGATCTTATCCTTGGGACTGTCGTAGACAGAGTGCAGGGCCAAGGTCAACTCGACGACGCCCA
>DAIOXA010000250.1:0-1170 GCA_036758185.1 Bacillota bacterium | reverse complement strand
GGAGGCCAAGTGCCCCCCCGTCTTGCTGACGACAGCCAGCAAGACCCTGCGGATTTCTTCTGCCAGTTCTTCCAGTTCCTTAAGAGTTCGCCCCTTTAAATCTTGGGGTCCATTGATGGATTGTAATAGAGATTCCACACTTTAGCCCTCACTTTCCCCTGGAGCGGTCTTTTTCTTTGCGCCTAGGCAGCAAACTGCGAAAAAAGTAGAGCACTCTGCCCACCAGCAACAAGATTTCGGTGGAATAATTGATGGCAATACTCTTCCCCACAGCCTTGCCCCCCACCGTCAAAGAAGCTACCAGTGCCATCATAAAAATGCTGAAATAGTTTTGGTGTCGGGCATTATTCAGAGCCAGACTAAAGATAATGGCGGTGGCGGCGGAACCGCTGACGATGCCGCAGATATCACCGACAACATCATTACAAAAACTAGAGACCCGATCAGAATTGCGGGCAAGGATCAAAGCATGCTTGGCGCCGGGTACCTTCTTGGCGGCCCGGGCATTCAGGGGCGGCAAGTTAGCTGCAGCCGAAGCAATTCCGATGACATCAAAGACAATACCTATCGCTATTATTACCAGGAGGACCATTACTGACCCCAACAAAGCCAGCCCCTGGATCAAGGTCTGGGAAATCGTGTTAAAGAAGAGGGATAAAAAAAAGGTGCCCAACAGAGTATTCCTGACCCAAGTTGAGCGTCTGTTATTATTGTTAGCCATTTCACACCTCAAATATGTAAGGGTGGCAGCTGCCCAGGTAAATGCTGCGGCTTAGGTCCAGCAGGTTTTCCCCCCGAAATCACCACCCGTCGCCGGAATGGCGGTTCCCCTTTACGTTTCGGACTGCCGCGTCGCCAACGGCAGTGCTGGATTGCCACTTAGTCCGCACTTTAATCCCTTTGCAGCCTCTTTTGGAACAGCCTAGGAGATTTCCTCACCAGCGCATATCCTGCCCTAGCCTCTTTTGCAGCAAAGGTTTCAAGCGCTCAGGCCGAGATTGCGTAGGCCGACGCAATCTACAGTTGAAAACCCGCAATCCACCAAAGCCACTTCAAGGCAGGCTACACTGCACACAACCCCTCTTGGTAACGGTCGGAACCGCATGCAGGTTCACCCCAAGCCGTAGTAATATACCCTCTGCATAGAACCACGCACTTGGGTCTCCGCGG
>DAIOXA010000249.1:0-3176 GCA_036758185.1 Bacillota bacterium | reverse complement strand
ATGGGCGGCATGCTCCATGTATTTAATCACGCCGTCATGAAGACGATGCTGTTCTTAGCGGCTGGCGCCATGATTGACAAGACGGGGATTAGCAAGATTGAGGACCTCTCTGGCATTGGCTATAAGATGCCGTTGACCATGGCTGTCTTCAGCGTTGGCGCCCTGTCCATGGTGGGTATTCCCGGTTTCAGTGGTTTTATCAGTAAATATTACCTTGCCTTTGGCGCCCTTGACGCCGGAAAGCCCTTTTATGTAGCGGTGATCCTGCTCAGCAGTCTTCTCAATGCCATCTACTATTTACCCATAGTAGTTCGGGCCTTCTTTGGCCAGGGAGAGCGCAATTTTTCCTGGGACGGCCTGCCTTGGGCCATTACTCTACCCATGGTTATCTTGGCCGGTTTTAATATTATTTTTGGTCTCCTGCCCGGCGGTTTAGTTTATTTTGTTGAATTGGCTGCAGGCTCATTACTGAACTGACATTGGAGGCGATGGATAATGAATAGCGCATATAACTATTTGCCCCTATGGGCAACACTGATGCCAATTTTATCTGCACTTCCCTTGTTTTTTATTCAAAGGGTTTCCGCCAAGCTCAGGGATGTCTTTGCCCAGTTGGTAATTGCCGTTACCGTTGTGTTGGTGGCGATGATGTACCCCTACATCCAGACCCATGAGGCTATTGGCGTATCATTTCCTAGAATTCTCCCACCCTTTGGCATCTCCTTTCGGGTGGATCTTCTGGGATTTCTGCTGGCCCTCATTGCTTCAGTGGTCTGGTTGTTGGCGACAATCTATTCCAAGGCGTATATGGATCATGAGGGAGGAGGAAACAAGTTTTATCCCTTCCTGCTCCTGAGTTTAGGCGGCTGTCTGGGAGTATTCCTGACGGGAGACTTCTTTAGCCTCTTTGTGTTCTTTGAGTTGATGTCCCTTGCCTCATATGTCTTGGTCATCCACGAAGAGACCGAGGCTGCTATGGCTGCAGGTTATAAGTACTTGATCCTCACCCTCATTGGCGGCCTGGCACTGTTTTTTGGCATCGTCATCGCCTTTGAAGTGGCAACGAATGTCAACATTGCTCCGAATAACTACCTCTTTTCTGAGGTCAATCGCTTGTCCTTCATTGCCTTTCTCGCCTTATTGGTGGGCTTTGGCATGAAGATGGGCATCTTTCCCATGCATGTGTGGCTACCCGATGCCCACCCAGTAGCTCCTTCGCCGGCCAGCGCACTACTGTCAGGGGTCATGCTCAAGACCGGCGCCTACGGCCTGATTCGGGTAATCTATAATGTCTATGGCTTCCAATTTATCAAGGCCGCTGGTTGGGATACGATACTGCTGGTGTTGGCGGCAATTACTATTTTCTTGGGTTCGGCGGTGGCCATCGCCCAGACCGATATCAAGCGACGTCTGGCCTATTCCAGCATTGGCCAGATGGGCTATGTCCTCTTAGGCATCGCTTTGCTTACCGAGAATGGCTTAATAGGGGGGATCTTCCACATCTTTTCCCACGCCTTGATGAAATCGACACTGTTCTTGGCCGCTGGCGCCATAATCTATAAGTCGGGCAAACGAAGGATAAGCGATTTGGACGGCATAGGCTATGAAATGCCCATTACTTTGGGCTGTTTTACCGTGGCCGCTTTGGCCATGATCGGCATCCCGCCCCTCAACGGCTTTATCAGCAAGCTGGTGCTTTCCATGGGCGCCTTAGATGCTGGCAAGCCTGGCCTTGTTTTCTTGCTAATTCTCAGCAGTCTCATGAATGGGATCTATTACCTGCCCATTATCATCAGCGCCTTCTTTGGCGTGCCCAAGGAAAAGCGGGTGTGGGGGCGTCCCTTTGCCGAACTCAAATTTTCCATGTGGATCCCCATGGTTATACTGTCGGTGGGCTGCCTGATCTTTGGCCTGTTCCCAGGGAACTCACCCCTGGACTGGGCTGAGGCTATTGCCAGAGCCTTATTGGGAGTTGGCAACTGATGACCCCCGGGGCACTTTTACTGCTGGCCATTGCCCTACCCTTCCTGGGCGGTATCCTCATTTGGTCACAACGTAAAAGAACGGCCACTCAGGTTGGCATTTTCAACCTTAGCGTAACTGCCCTGAGTTTCCTCATGGTGCTGTTGGCCTGGTTTGGCTTGGGACGTTACTCCATAGAAGTTTCGCTGCCGGGCTTTCTCTACGTAGGTCTTGGGTTTGAGCTCAATGCCTTGACAGCGTTTTTTGCCCTGCTGTTTTCCTGCGCCTGGGTTGCCGCCTCAATTTATAGCCTCAAGTACATGGAGCATGAGGGCAATCCCTGTCGCTTTTATTCCTTCCTGCTCTTGACGCTGACGGGTTGTCTGGGTGTTGTCTTGGCCAGCGACTTAATCACTCTGTTTTTGTTTTTTGAGATTATGAC
This sequence comes from Bacillota bacterium, assembly GCA_036758185.1. GTDB lineage: Bacteria > Bacillota > Proteinivoracia > UBA4975 > UBA4975 > DAIOXA01. Next base: position 772 of record DAIOXA010000249.1, on the reverse strand, counting down.
CCTTTGCTCCTGGGTCTTGGTAATCCACAAAGAGGACGGGGCGGCCATGTCTGCCGGCAACCTCTACTTATTTCTGGGCGTTGTCGGAGGGTTAGTCTTGCTCATGGGGATTTTTTTGCTCTACAGCGCCGCCGGCACTGTCGCCTTCTCGGCCATTCCCCAGGCCGTGGCGGGCAATACGGGCCTTATGGTAGCCATGGCCCTCTGCTTTATGATTGGGTTTGGCATCAAGGCGGGGATGGTTCCCCTGCATATTTGGCTGCCCCAGGCCCATCCCGTTGCCCCCACCCCGGCCAGCGCCCTGCTGTCGGGGATTATGATCAAGACTGGCGCCTTTGGACTCTTGCGGGTATTCTATTCAATTCTCACTCCGGCGGCGTACACGGGTGTCATTGGCGATGTCTTTGGCTGGATTTTTCTCTGGCTGGGGCTGGTGACCATGCTGCTGGGGGCGTTTTTGGCTCTGCAGCAGCGTCAAGCTAAGCGCACCCTGGCGTACAGTAGCGTCAGTCAAATTGGCTATATCATCTTAGGTTTAGGCGCCGCCTTGCTGCCTTGGGGCAAGGATCTGTATGGGGTCTCGGGGATGCTCTTTCACATTTTGAATCATGCTGTGTTTAAGACCACCCTCTTTATGTGCGTTGGGGCAATCTATGTCTATACCCATAGCTTGGAATACGACGATCTTGGCGGCCTACTGCGCAAGTACCCCGGAGTATCCATTCCCTTTATCATCGCCGCCCTGGGCATCACCGGCATGCCGGGGTTTAAC
>DAIOXA010000248.1:1700-3189 GCA_036758185.1 Bacillota bacterium | reverse complement strand
ATCATGGCGCCGGCAATTGCCTGGGGATGATGGCTGGTCACCCAGGCCAGGCCCGGAGTGGTGATGATGCCGGCTAGTCTCACGTCGAGGCCCACCGAGGCGATGGCGCTGGCCAGGGCGCCCTCCAGCATAGCCCCAGACAGGCGGGGGTCCCGCCCGATTAATATGGTCCCTCCCTTTCCTTGGCCCAAGTACCAGGCGGCGGCCTGGCCAATGGAAAAAGCAAGTTCCGGTGTCAGCTCACTATTGGCTTCGCCGCGGATACCATCGGTGCCAAAGAGTTTCTTCATGAGTATCATCCCTTCTTGAGGCTATGATTGCGCCGAAAAAAGACATTGTCCAACTGGCGGTTGTGCAGGTTATTTTCTAGCCATTCCACCAAGGCCTTCTCGTCCAGGTAGCGGCGAAGTTTGCCTTCATGGGCCAGGGAAATGGCGCCGGTCTCTTCAGATACTATGATGGCTATTGCGTCGGACTGCTCGGTGATGCCCAACCCCGCTCGGTGCCTGGTCCCCAGGTCAATCTTGAGTTCGGGACTCTCGGAGAGGGGCAGAAAGCAACTGGCTGCTCTGACTCGATCTCCCCGAAGAATTACCGCGCCATCGTGCAAGGGGGTATTGGGCTCAAAGATGTTGATGAGCAGTTCTGCCGTCAGCGTTGCGTCTATAGCGACCCCGGATTCTGACCAGTCCTTGAGCCCCGTTTCCTGCTCCCAAACGATGATGGCGCCCACTCGTCGTTCCGCCATGTTTAGCACCCCTCGCACCAACTCGTCAATGGCATGGGTACGCTCCACCGGCGCCAGAAAGGAAGACTTGGTAAAGATGCTGCCGCGGCCGATATGCTCCAAAGCTCGGCGCAGTTCGGGATAAAAGATAATGGGCAAGGCTACAAGACCCACCGTCAGGGTCTGATTGAGGAGCCAACCGGTTATACTCAAGCCAACGTATTGGCTGATGAGGCTGACGAATACCAAGACGGCAAGGCCCTTGAGGAGTTGGACAGCCCGGGTTCCCCGAATGGCCAAGTAAAGACGGTAGAGGATCAAGAGAACTATGATAATATCTAGTATTACCACTGGTGAGGCAGAGGTTAGCAGGTCTTTAATTTTATCAATCACAGTCGCCACCCCCCATTCTAGCCTTGGCTAATATTACTGCCAAAAATCTCAAACTCATGGATCTTCAGGGCGGGAACCCTGATCCCCCCCCAGAGAGTGCCAAAAAGCTGAGTTTCATCGCCTATCATCTCGACCTGGTTGAAGACCTCAACTAAATTCTGGACAAAGCGCAACTCATGGAGTCCGGAGGTCAACTTGCCCTCCTGGATGAGGAGGGTGCCATTGCCGGTGACGCCGGTTATTTGAGCGGAACGGGCATCAAGGATTGCTAAATTGCGCAACCGGGAGATGAGGATTCCCCGCCGGGTGCTAGCGATCATATCGTCCAGCATGGCGTTGCCCGGTTCCATGAATATGTGGGTAGGTCGG
>DAIOXA010000248.1:0-1675 GCA_036758185.1 Bacillota bacterium | reverse complement strand
ATTGGGGACAATCCCCCGGCTGACAAGGTTGAGGCGCTGCTTAGGAAAACCTTGGAAGTCAAAGGGAATGGCCAACCCCCTGGTATCCAGTCCGTCATCCCAGATATTTATATTCTCGCCAAATAACTTTTGACCAATTTTGGCTAGGGGCGAACGCTTCTCCAAGTAGGCCCGGCCATTAAAGACGGTCTTGGCCAGCAGAGCGACTAGGTCAGCCACTGCCGCCGGTTCAAGTATTACTGTGTATTTGCCACCGGCGATGGGCTTTGGCTGGCTGGCAGCCAGGGATTTGGCAGCAGCCGCTAAGAAGGGCGCCATCAAATCTAGGGCCTGAACGTTGCGGTTACAGTCCCACCCCCATCCCTGACCGATGCCCTGGACGCCCTGGACGGACACCAAGTAGCTGGCCAGAGTAGCGGCGGTGTTTGCCCTGAGTCCAGCGGTATTGGCAATGGCCAATTCCCCAGATTGAGCCGTCAACACTGCCTGGGCAAGTATGTTCATAGACCCGGCAATTTCCAGCAAGGGCTGTAGGGATTCAGCCTGGGTGGCGGGACTTTGCCCCGCTGAGCTAGCCTGGAAAAGGCTCATTTCCCGATAGCCAGTGTTTCCGGTGAGGATCAGGGGACCGGGGGGGCCTTGAGCGGCGTTGGCCCGGGCTTGGGCCAAGGTCGCCCGCAGGCTGGGGAGCGTGAGGAGAGTGCTGGAATGTTGCCCCACTCGCCCCTCTTCTTCTACCCGAATTTGCACTCTGTGCTCCCGGCGTTGGCAGGAACCGGCCAGGGAATTATCCGCGAGCCTGGTCTCCACCACAGACTGGGTGAGGACAGCGATTTCAGCTTTTATATCCTCGGGCATTATTCTCTCGAGTATGCCCAAGAGTCTTCCCTTTTTTGTCATAGGCTAGCACCCACTTTCACTCCGCGGATTCGCATGGGCGCCACAATATACCCCACTGGAATATTGCCTTCCTGTAGCCCCACATACTGCTGCTCCTGGGGACCTGCCACAGCGTCACACCCACTCCAGAAAGCGATGGGATAACCCCGATAAGTAGGAGCCTTTACCAGGTGGCGAATCTGGCCCAGCTCTATTAACCATCCGGCCTCGGCCCTGGCGACAAAGTCCTGAAGATTGGGGCCGGGGGCAAAGGTACTGACGGTATCAATTAAGATTCCCCTCTCTACCCCGGAAATAAGCTGCTGTAAGGAGCCGGCGCCAGGCTTGACAACGATGTTAGTCAGGAAGGGGCGGGGAGGACTCTGCCAAGAGGGGGAGCGCATTGCTCCGGTGCTGGTACGCCCGATGGCGGCGGCCATTCGTCCCGAGAAATACCCGGCAAACTTCCCTTCCTTTACCAAGGGGATGGATTGAGCTGGGACGCCTTCCCAGTCATATCCGTAACTGCCAGCACCGCCTAGCAGGCTGGCATCGGCATCGATGCTGAGGAGGGAAGAGCCTAAGCGGAAATCCTCTGCCTGCTGAGGGGGGACAGATCCCCGTCGGCCCAGCAATGCCCTGTGGGCCAGGGAATAGTGAATTTGGGCGGCCAACATCGAGCCCTGGAGGATTACATCGCCGACGCCGGTGGGAAAGGGAGGGGCCTTTTCCAGGGCCAGCACCTCCCGGGCCAAGCGCCGAGCATTGCCAGGCAGATCCAATTGTTCAATGTATT
>DAIOXA010000247.1:0-3206 GCA_036758185.1 Bacillota bacterium | reverse complement strand
ATCAGACCAAGGCCAGCTTTCAGCAGCTTAACGCCGTCATCGCCGGCGTGGCCCAAGTTCGCCAGATTCTGGAGCAGGCCAAGGGGCGCCTGGAGATGTACCATCAGCCCACCATATTGTTCATCGACGAGATTCACCGCTTCAACAAGGGCCAGCAGGATGCCCTGCTCCCGGCGGTGGAAGACGGCGCCATCCTCCTCATTGGCGCCACCACTGGCAACCCTTTCTTCAGCGTCAATTCTGCCCTGTTGTCCCGGAGCAGGGTTTTTGAGCTGTACCCCCTGACCCGGGAGGATGTCAGCGGCATACTGGATACCGCCCTGGAGGATCAGGAGCGGGGGTTGGGAAAACTCAATATCAACCTGACTCCCGAAGCCAGGGAGCACATCATCGACACTGCCGACGGCGATGCCCGCATCGCCCTCAATGCCCTGGAACTTGCGGCCCTGACCACTCCTCCTGATGCAGAAGGAGTTATCCTCATCGATGGAGAAACGGCAGAACAATCGGTGCAGCGCCGGGCAGTTCGCTATGACAAGGATGGAGACAACCATTATGACGTCATCTCGGCCTTCATCAAGTCCATCCGGGGCTCCGACCCCGATGCCGCCCTCTTCTGGCTAGCGCGGATGCTGGACGCCGGGGAGGACCCGAGATTTGTAGCCCGGCGCCTGTACATCGCCGCCAGTGAAGATATCGGCAACGGCGATCCCCTGGCCCTGCTGGTTGCCGAAGCCGCCTTTCGGGCTGTGGAAGTCTTGGGGATGCCCGAGGCCAGGATTCCCCTGGCCCAGGCCGTCACTCACTTGGCCTGCGCCCCCAAGAGCAACGCCTCCTTTGTGGCCCTGGAGCGAGCCACCAAAGATGCTCGTCGCACTGGCGACAGCGGCGTGCCCAACCACCTGCGGGACAGCCACTATCCCGGGGCCGGGGAGCTAGGCCACGGCAGCGGCTACAAGTACCCCCATGATTTCCCAGGCAATTACGTCCAGCAGCAGTACTTGCCTGATTCTTTAGCGGACAAGCGCTACTACCAGCCCGGGATCAATGGCTATGAAAAGCGGTTGAGACAGTGGCTGGAAAATACCAAGGGGTTGTTCTAACGTGGGGTCGACCCCCACGTTAGAACTGGGGACGTATCCTACCTGTCGCAAAAGTGAAGAGCATGGGGACAGACCTTATCAATTAAGCTAGCTAATAAGATAAGGCCTGTCCCCATATTATGGGCATGTAGGATACGTTCCTAAGCTGCGCAACGAGGACGCACCTTTCTTTTGAGTAATCTAAGCTTGCTAAGGGACGCCCCCGGAGAAAAAATGTGCCAAGCACATTTTTTCTCCTTACAGGGGAATACTTCTAGGAGACGGGGTGAAGGCGAATGCTGAGGGCCAGCGACTTGTTTGGTATGCCGGTGATGACCCAGGAGAATCGAAACTTAGGCGCCGTTGGGGAAATCTTGGTAGACCTTGACCGGGGACGGCTTCGCGCCTTGGTTATGCCGGTGAAAATCTTGGCTGAGCCAGATTTGATTCCCGCTGAAAAGATCCTGAGCATGGGGCCCGACAAAGTCCGGCTTGCCAGTGAAGACATCATCCTCAGGGGTGAAGATGCCAGCCATTTGCGCCAGGGCAATTTTACTCTGGAGCGGATTCGCACCTTGACGGTGGTTACCGACGCCGACAACCGCTTAGGTCAAGTCGAGGACCTCGTCCTGGACCAGAATCGGGTGGTATCTCTGGAACTCTCCGACGGCCTCATCCAAGACATCTTTCAGGGCAGGCAAGAAATTCCCCTGCTGGACAAGGTCATAATCCAGGGGGATAAGATAATTATTCCCGAGGAAAGCCGTAACTTGCCTGAGGATGGTAGCTCTCCGGAGACTTGGCACAGAACCCAAGATTTTTGAATTATGGAGGGAGAGATTTATGGAGTGTCCCAATTGCAGTTCCCGGGACACAGGCAAGGTTGGTGGCAACCAGTGGTACTGCTGGAACTGTTTTGTCATGTTCAGTTTTGACAGCAAAATGCGCCCGCGCCTGTTCGAAGTGGATGCTGAAGGTACATTAGTAGCGTTGGAACAATAACAGGAGGTGTAATCTTTGCGCCGCGGATATTGGACGGGATTTATAGTTGGCGGTCTCCTGGGAATGGTGGCTGCCAGAGCCTACGGCGATCGACTGATGGAATCCCTGTTCCCAGGCATGATTGGCCCAATTGATGATGTAGAAGCTGAAGAAAGAAATACCCGAACCCATGCTTACCGACCCAGGGGGCATCGCAGAGCAAGGCGAGATTTCTAATTGTCTTAGTAGCGTTTGGGCAATGATCACTGCTGCTTCGGGAGTCCGGTAGATCCTCCCTAGAGAGAGGAGGCCTATAGGCCTCCTTGTATTTTTTCGTGTTTAGTTGGGGTGTTGAGGTTCGCCGGGTTATTTTCTAGCCTCGGGGGATATAAGCTAAGTAAGAGGTGATAAGCGATGTGGGAGAGAATCGGCAAGGCCCCAACCCTGAAAACCATTGTGTTAATTGTTGGGGGCCTGACCCTGGCTGTAGTAGTATTCCTCCTTCGCCGCCAACTCATGGCAGTCTTCACCCCCGTCATCATTGCCCTGGCCTTCGCCTATATCCTCAATCCCGTTGTCCTCTGGCTCCAGCAGCGTCGCCTGCAGCGCACCATATCTGTCCTGATAATCTACCTTATTTTCTTTGGTCTGCTCTTCGCCTTGGCAGCCCACTTCACCCCAGTGGTAAGCCGAGAAGCCGATCACCTGACCCAGCGCATTCCCGAATATACTCAGCAGGCCCAGCGTTTATTGAACAGCTTTTACAACGCCACCGACAGCCTGCGTCTGCCGGAATCGGTGCAAGATGCCTTGGAGAACAGCCTCAAGGATGTAGAGAAGACCCTGGTGGCTTACCTATCCCGAATTCCGGAAATGACCATCGATGTGGCCCGGGCAATCTTTAACCTAATCCTTGTCCTCATCCTTACCTTCTACTTGCTTAAGGACTTCGAGATGGTCAAGGACAGTCTGTACGTCATTCTGCCCCGGAAAAGCCGGAGTAGGGCGCGGAAGATTCTCCATGAAATCGACTTCAGTCTGGGCAGGTACATCCGAGGCCAGCTCCTGATTTCCCTGATTGTCGCAGTAACTACCTACCTAAGTCTTCTCCTCTTGGGGGTGGACTTTGCTTTGATTCTAGCC
>DAIOXA010000246.1:0-3234 GCA_036758185.1 Bacillota bacterium | reverse complement strand
AGTTCCGTTTGGAAGAGCCAGTGGTGGCGGTGCGGGGTGATCACTATGTCATTCGTTCCTGGTCGCCGGTGACCACCATCGGGGGCGGTGAAATTATCGAGGCAGGTCGCCATCGCCTCAGCCGTAGCAAAGAAGCTGTCCTTGAGAACTTGCTAATCCGGGAAGAAGGGGAACCCCGGGACTTGGCTCTCTCCTACCTCCGGGAAGGGGGTAGGCCACTGTCCCGACGCCAGCTGCTGACCCGAACCCACCTGGCGCCGACGGAACTAGAAGAGGCTTTGGCAGGACTGGGAGCAGAGGCGCTGAGTTTTGCCGCCGATGGCGAGACCTGGTACTTCAGTGGTGGAGAAGAATTGCTGGCAGACCTCAAGCGCCTGTTAACCCAGTGGCATGAGGACAATCCTTTGCGTCAAGGAATGCCCCGGGAAGAGGTGCGGGTCCGGCTGTTGCCCAACTTGAGCAGCCGTGGATTTGCCGCTTTGCTGGAGCAGGTGCTGCCGGGCGGGGATATAGAAATTCGCGGCCAGGAACTGGCCCTGGCAGGGCACGATATTCAATTGACGGAAGCTCAGCTTGACCTGCGAGACAGACTAATGTCGGAGCTTAACAGCAGCCTCTACTCCCCGCCGGACCGCTCGGAACTGGACAAACTGGGCAATGTCGCGCCGGTGCTAAAGTACCTGCAAAGCCAGGGCGAGCTAGTTCAGACGGGGGGGCTGGTCTTTGCCCAGGAGGCCATCCAAGGGGCAACCGACCAGGTGCGCCGTCACTTTGCCCATGAACCCCAGCTTACCCTGGCCCAATTCCGGGACTACCTGGGGACCAGCCGCAAGTACGCTCTGCCCTTGCTGGAGTACTTGGACGGCGCCGGTATTACTCGGCGTCGGGGCGATGTGCGTATAGCCGGCCCCAGTCTACGGGTGTGAAGAGATGAATCTCAACTTCCTCAAGACCTTTGTCACTGTGGTGGAGGTGGGCAACTTTTCCCGGGCTGCCAACCGTCTTCACCTTTCCCAGCCTGCGGTGAGCATGCAGATGCAGTCCCTGGCCCAGGATCTAGGCGCCGAGCTGTTCCGCCGCAGCGGGCGCCGCTTGGAGACCACCGAAGCTGGCGCCATTCTCTACCACAAGGCCAAGGAAATACTGGGCCAATGGCAGGCCACGGTGCATCAGCTGGACAGCCTTAGTCAGCGCTTGCGGGGCCGTCTTGAGCTGGGGGCCAGCACCACCCCCGCCGACTACTTGCTACCGCCCCTCTTGTGCGAATTTTATCGCCTCCACCCCGAATTGGAGATCCATATGCAGGTGGCTTCCAGCGGCGAAGTGCAAAAGGCGCTGGAGGCGGGCCACCTGGACTTTGCGGTGATGGGTTACAGGCCCCGGACCCCATCACTGGAGTGTTCAGTCCTCTTTCAGGATGAGTTGGCAGTGGTATTAGCACCGGAGCATTACTTGGCTGGAGCCAAGACCATACGGGTCGATGCTTTGCTGGGCCAGCCCTTACTACAACGCACCGACGGCTCTGCCAGTCGCCAGGTTCTGGAGCATGCCTTGCGGGAGTTAAATATTGATTCGGCAAAGCTGAAAATCGTCATGGAGCTGGGCAGCACCAGGGCCCTGCTGGAGGCCGCGGCTTGTAATTTAGGGATTGCAGTGGTGTCCAAACTGGCCGCCGCCGACTATATTGAGCAGGGCCGACTGCTGTGTCTCCATGTTTCGGGCCTGACGCTGAAGCGAGATTTCTGGCTGGTTCAGAGTCAGCGCCCCCATTCCCCTATCCATAAAGCTTTTGTCCAATACTTGCAGAGGGGTGTTAATAATGGCTGAAGAACTGCGTTTGACTCAGATGGTAGAGGCCGCCGGCTGAGGGGCAAAACTGGGTCCGGCGGACCTAGCCCAAGTCCTCGGTCAACTCAACCTCAAGCCTGACGCCAATTTGCTGGTGGGAGCAAACATGGCGGATGATGCCGCTGTCTACAAGCTAACGCCCGAGCTGGCATTGATCAGCACCCTGGACTTTTTTACCCCCATGTTAGACGATCCCTATTCCTTTGGGCAGGTGACGGCGGCCAACGCCCTCAGCGATGTCTATGCCATGGGTGGGAAGCCCATTCTGGCCCTAAACATTGTGGCCTTTCCCCGTTGCCTCTCCCTGGACATCTTGGGGGCCATCCTCCAGGGCGGTGCCGATAAAGTCCGGGAGGCGGGGGCGCGCCTGGCCGGGGGTCACTCCATTGCCGACGATACTCCCAAGTACGGCCTGGCCGTCAACGGCTTGGTCCATCCGGATAATATATGGACCAACGCCGGGGCCCGGCCGGGGGATGTCCTGGTGCTGACCAAGCCCCTGGGTAGCGGCATTATCTGCACCGCCATCAAGGGGGGGCTGGCCAGTCCCCAGGAAATCCAGGCCATCACATGTACTATGGCGACCCTCAACGCCTCGGCCGCCCAAGCTGCTCAAGGGTTGGCCGTTCACTCCTGCACCGATATCACCGGCTTTGGCCTGTTGGGTCATTTGGGAGAAATGATGGCGGCCAGCCAGACTAGGGCAGAATTAGAGTTTGCACGTATTCCCCTGGCGCCAGGGGCATTGGCCCATGCCAACATGGGCATGGTTCCCGGAGGAACGGGACGCAATCGCCAATACAACCAGGATTTGGTGGACCTAGGTCCAGAGATTACCAAGGCCGAAGTCGATCTGCTCTTCGACCCTCAGACCTCAGGAGGCCTGCTCCTCAGTCTGCCCCAGGAGGATGCCCAAGCCTTTGTCGGTGTCCAACAGGCCTGGATTATTGGCCAGGTCTTGCCCCAGAAGCCGGGGGAAAGGTTGCTCAAGGTAATTTAACTTGCTACGGTGTTCCTTTGGCAGTATAATATTAGTGGGAATGGAGGAGTCCTGGTGGGCTCTCTGGACTTCAAATCCAGTAGCGGGCAGGGTATGTCCGTGGTGGGTTCGATTCCCATGCATTCCCGCCATTTTTTTTGCCTTTTTGCTCCGGCCTTAAAAAGGAGGATGCCCCTTGACTGCTAAGGAGAAGCGATCGGTACTAGCCGTGTCAGACGGAATAGGGACTGAAAAAATGGACCTTCTGGCAACTGAGCGGCCGCTGACGATAACAGTCAACGGCCATTTTTGCGCCGTCCTCCTGGCCAGCCCCAACCATCTGGATGAGTTGGCCCTGGGTTACGCCTTCAACGAAGGATTGATCAGCAAAGCTGATGACCTATGCT
>DAIOXA010000245.1:0-3253 GCA_036758185.1 Bacillota bacterium | reverse complement strand
TGTTGGCATCATAACGGCCCTTTTCGGTGATGAAACTGCCGTCGGCGAAGAGGACTAAGGGGTCTGCCTTCGAGTGAATATCCCGGCCCACCAGGAGGCGAGAATCGTATTCCAGGCCCAAGAGATTGGACAGGGTAGGGACTATATCCAGGCTGGAACATGGTTCATCGATGGTCACTGGCTCCATTCCCTTGGTCCAAAGCAGGAAGGCATTGCGGTAGAGATCAAAGTTATTATTTACCTCTTCCCCCGCCAGTTCGTCTATGGCATCCCTCTTCAGGCCGTAGGGGTAGTGATCGCTACTGATGGCAACTAGGGTCTTGTCCGCTACACCTGCATCCTCTAACTGAGCCAGCAGGTATTCCATTGCCCGGTCAAACTCGATTTGGGTGGCGAGATAAGCCCGGGCGCCTGTGGAATAGGGCAGGTTCTTGACCAGCTCCTTGTTCTTGATGGCCATGTGATTGCCGATAAAATTATACTGGAGGTGACCGCTGACGGTCATATAGTAGGCATGAAACTGGTGGTCGCCGATGTACTCGGGGATGGTCTTCTCCATCATCTCCCGGTCGGACCGTGGCCAAGCCTTATTCATGTCCAGACCATTGCCGATGCCCTTGTACACATAACCCATGTTGGGATGGGAAAGGTCTCTGCCATAATACTTGTACGAATGGTTGTGGTAGGCCACTGTCTGGTAGCCCAGGCGCCGCAGCTGATTGCCCATGACCAGGGGCAATGAGTTATCGGCAGAATTCTTAAAGCTCCAGGTCCCGGCCTTGGGGACGAGGCCTGTGCAGGCCACGTACTCGCCATCGGAGGTGCTGACGCCCCACAGAGGGGTGTAAAAGTTGGTACACTTATATCCCTCTTGATACATCTTGTATAGCGTCGGGGTCACATCTTCACGAATCGCCAAGTGGGAAAAGCCCTCGGCGGTGATGAGGATGAGGTTGTATCCCTGGTACTTGCCGGTGGCATCGTTTTTTTCGCTAGGCGCTACGCTGGCAAAATACCGGTGCATATCTTGAATGGTGCTGTCCGTCTCTTGCCCAATTAGAGACTCGAAGTCAATCTGCAGGGCATTGTATTCCACCGGCTCTTCCTCTACGGGATCAGGGGTCCAAGCGGGGATATCATCCAAAGGCGGTAGGACAATGGTAGGCGTCCACCCCGAGAGTTGGCGCTGGATATCCAAACGCATGGTGGTGAGAAGCCCCAGTTGCGCCACAGATTGCACCGGCACAGTGCGGTCATAATACAGGGCATAAGGCGAAGCCTGCCCCCGCCCGCTGGCATGGACCACTGCCAACCCGGAACCGTAGGAAATGAGGACAAGGCCGGCAAGGATTCCCCGTAGCGACCAGCGCAGTCGTGGAAAGGCGAAGTACCTTCTGCCAATAATAATTAATAAAACACCGGGCAATAGGAGCAATAAGATGGGAATGAGGCTGGCGGCAATACCCGCCACCGCTTCCCGCCAAAATTGAAAGACCTGTCCCGCCTGGCCGGCGGAATATACTGTATAGAAGGTTGTAAAGATGCCGTGGTAGACCACTTGGGAGCCAAAGAGGATGGCCATGAGAATCAGCAAAGCAATGGTTATGCCCCGGTTGATGGCCGGGCGAAAAGAGGTACAGATGATAAAAAAGATAGCTGCCAAAGCCATAGAAAAGAATAGAGCTACTAATAACCCCAAGGAAAACAAACTTCCCCCTACGGTAAAGATTCTCAGGACTACTTCCATTAGAAAAAGGGAGGCGGCGATGTAGAGGAACAGGGAATAGTTCTTAATTTTGGTCGATTTCATTTCCATCCCCCCGAGGATTATATAAAGAAATATTTACTCTGCCTCTCAGGATAGTATAATCCAGTATATTTCGCAACTCATTTTTTGCCAATTCCTTTTTTTGCTCAATGCTGGTCAGAATGACAACCTATGTTGAAAGCAAAAAAAGCAATCCCGCCTTCAGGATTGCTTCATACGCTTTTTTTCTCGAGAGACGCCGCCATTCCAGCTGCCAGCAAAGCCACAGCAACCACTGCCAATGAGCCTGCCCAGCCTCTCAGCAGAGCGGGTTTAAGGAGGAGGACGATGGCCAGGGTAGCCATAAGCATCCCCCCTACCAACTTTAGGACCCCACCGTGGTCGGCCTGGAGGCGGACAACCCTTCGGCTGACAACAGCCAGGGCGACGATTGCTGCCTCGAAGGACAAGAAAGCCGTAAGGTAGAGGAGCAGCAGTCCAACAAAGCGTGCACCCCCTATCCCTGCCTGAGCCAGCATATTGGTCCAGACCATGGGAAACCCGACAGTACAGGGTAGCTCCACAAGGGTGGCCCCGGCGGCGAAGACCGCCGTTAAGCCCAGCATCGCTGGCAGCGACTGCTGATGGGTAATGTGCCGTACGCCTCGGAATAGACCCGGTTTTTTGGCCGGGGGAATGGTTAAGCTTGGCGCCCGCTCCGGGCGAAAATAGCCCCAAATATTGATGGCGGCATAGATCAAGGCAAGGCTGGCCACGACGAAGCGGACCAAGAACAGGTGGCGGGTCACCTCCAAGGCGGTAAAGATACTGGCAATGAAGAGGCCATAGACTCCGCCAGTGATGAGCAGAAATACAGCTCCCACTGTGGCCAGCTTGAGGCGGGACTTGGTGTGGAGGACAATTGCCAGCAACATGGTCAGCACCCACATAGAGCAGGGATTAAAGCCATCTGCCAAGCCGATGAGGATGGTGGCGGCCACCGGCGACATTTGCTCCCATTCCCTGGCCTGCCGGGGGTGCCGCACCCGCCGAGAAAACTTTAGCGCCTGCTCTATCTCGCTGGCAATAGTAGCGTTAAAACCTTGCCAGACCCTCTCACCCATAATAAAGCAGGGTACCCATGATTGCGCCTCTCCCCGCTCCTGGAGCATCGCCAGGTAGAGATCCCGTTGCCGGAGATCGTGCCAGACTTCCCCCCGGCGGATGACCAGTTGGGGGTGGTCGAGGGCCAGCTCATCCAACCAAGCACTGGCATCCCGGCAAGCTGAACAACCCTCACCCCAAAAATACCAGAGCTCTTCCCCCTGGGCATCCGCTCCCCTGGGTATCAGGATCAGGACTATAAGGACTAAGAGGGCACAGAGCTTGTCAATCCATCCCATCAATACTGCTAGCGCAGGGTCCGGAAACCATCGGCTTCCTCCACCGACAGTGTTACTGGCATGCAAATCTCTGTGAAGCAGCCCAGGGTGAATACGCAGATGG
>DAIOXA010000244.1:2463-3265 GCA_036758185.1 Bacillota bacterium | reverse complement strand
GTTCAAACAAGTCAAGGACTGTACTTCCTCGCCAGTTCTCAGGATATCCGCGAAGCAATAGAGATGGCCTGCCAGGCGGCAGTTAACTACCTGGTGGAACTGGGGTATCCCCCTGCTGAAGCCTATATGCTGGTAGGTGCAGCTGGGCACTTAGGGCTTAGCCAGGTTGTCAATCCCCTCTCAACGGTTAAATTTTTTATCCCCAAGCAGTTGCAGGTATTGCATAAATGAGACTTCCTGTGTATAATAATAGTCAAAGATAGTCAAAGTCAGGAGGGGGTCCCTTGAATCTCGTCGACCTTATTGAGTTGCACATAAAGGACATGTTAGAGGATAGTAGGGACAACAAAGTTCTCCTGCGCCGCAATGAGCTGGCTCAATACTTTGGCTGCGCTCCATCACAAATAAATTATTGTATACAGACTAGGTTTAGCATCGAGCGCGGCTATGTTATCGAAAGCCAGCGGGGTGGCGGAGGGTTTATAAGAATCATTCGCCTAGATCTGGATAAGTTTAAGCAGGTTTTATCTGCTTTAGCCAGGCTGGAGCAGGGCTTAAGCCAACGTCAGGCACTGGACTTTATTCACTGGATGCGAGAGCAGGAGCTTATCAGCTCCCGGGAAGCGGGATTGATGGCTGCGGTAATGGAGTCTGCCCTCATGGGACTCAGTATTTCAGACCAGAATCAGCTACGCTTTCGCATGTTGGTAGCCATGGTGCAAGCTATCATCAGGGAGGGTTGAGTATGTTGTGTCAAAATTGCGGTGAGCGGCAAGCCAGAATCAGCATCACCCAGATAATC
>DAIOXA010000244.1:0-2453 GCA_036758185.1 Bacillota bacterium | reverse complement strand
AACAACAAAAAGACAGAAATTCACCTCTGTCACCAGTGTGCCCAACAGGGAGGCCATGGCGATTCGGTATTTCCCTTGCATGCCATGTTGGCCGGCCTTGTGGATTGGACTGACACATACACCCCGGGCAAATCCTGTCCCAAGTGCGGGATGACGGAAACTCAGCTCCGGCAAAGGGGTAAATTTGGCTGTGAGGGATGTTACCAGACCTGGTCACCCTGGGTGAAAAAAATAGTCAGTAGTGTTCAGGGCAGGCCCTCCCATACCGGCAAGTTCCCCCGCAGTGCCGGCGCTCAGGTGAAGCTTGAGCGGGAATTGGATCAACTAAAACATAAGTTAGAAGAGGCGATCCACGAGGAACGCTTTGAAGATGCCGCCAAGATTCGGGACCGCCTCCGGCAACTTGAAAAGAACTAGGAGGGAGCGCCATGAGTCTGGACAATTATATTAACAAGGCAATGAGCCAATGGATGAAGGGCGACGGCCCCCACAGCACCGTGGCCATCAGCTCCCGGGTACGCCTGGCCAGGAACTTTAGCGACTATCCCTTTCCCGGTCAGGCATCGATGAAGCAATTGGACGAGGTGGAACAAAAGGTCCGGCGCTGGTGGAATACTGGGGGGTTAAAATCTCTGGGAGAAACTGAATATTTTTCTGTCAAGGATATCCCCGAAGCAGAGCGCCAGTCCCTGGTTGACAAGCACCTAGTCAGTCCCAACATGATTCGTCAGGGCTACGGTTCGGTGCTGCTGAACCAAGGCGAATCGGTTAGCATAATGGTCAATGAAGAGGATCATCTGCGCATTCAGACCTTGTTTTCTGGCTTGCAACTCGGCACAGCATGGCAATTGGCAAGTCAAGTGGATGACCTCTTGGACGGTAGCTTCCGCTACGCTTGGACGGCAGAGCTTGGCTACCTCACCTGTTGTCCCACCAATATCGGCACCGGCCTACGCGCTTCGGTGATGCTGCACTTGCCGGGCCTGGCTTTGAGCGGGCAGCTTTCCACAGTGTTGGGCACAATAGCTAAAGTTGGTGTAGCTGTACGGGGACTATACGGCGAGGGTTCCGAATCCCAGGGCAACATTTATCAGATATCCAACCACACAACCTTGGGGCAAAGGGAAGAAGAAATTGTCGAAGCCCTAAACAAGATAAATCTGCAGGTCATCGAACAGGAATTGGATTCTCGGCAACTCTTGCTAGAACGGGATGAGCTGGCCCTGACAGATAAAGTATGGCGGGCGTACGGCACACTGGCCAACGCCAGGGTCATCACTTCGGCGGAAGCCTTGGAGCTGATCTCCAGTCTGCGCCTGGGAATTGATTTAGAAATCCTCCAGGGTCCGGACGCCAGGATACTCCAGGCCTTGCTGGTATTTACCCGGCCGGGATACTTGCAGAAAATATATGGCCAAAGCCTAAAACCCCGAGAAAGAGACCTGAAAAGGGCTCAGTTAATTCGGGAACTAGTTAGCATGTAAGGAGGCGGAAAAATGTTTGATAATTATACACAGAGGGCAAAGCTGGTGGTCATGCGCTCCCAGCAGTTAGCTTTGCAGATGGGACATCCCGTGGTGGGTACCGAGCACCTGCTCCTCAGTTTAGTGGCAGAGGAACAGGGCGTAGCTGCCAAGGTCTTAAAGCAGTTAGGCCTCTCAGCCCAAAGTCTCTATAATCAGCTCCATGAAGTTATGGGCAGGTCATCCCATGGTGGCGGGCAGGGGGCGCCCTTTTCTCCCAGGGCCAAGCGAGTTCTTGAAATGGCAGGGCAAGAGTCAAGGGATTTGGGCCATAACTATGTTGGTACCGAGCACCTGCTCTTGGGCCTGCTCCGAGAGGGAGAAGGGGTGGCTGCAAAATTATTGTATTCCAACAATATCAGTCTAGAGGTAGTGCGTTCCACCCTTATAGAAGCTTTGGGCGCTGCCGGGGGTTCCGCTCCCAGTACCGGCAACTTAGGCGGGGGCAAGCCCAGGTCTCAGGGACAAGGCAAGCCCACTCCCACTTTAGACTCTTTCGGCCGCGATTTGACCCAGGAGGCTGCAGAAGGGAAACTGGATCCCGTCATTGGTCGGGAAAAGGAAATCCAGCGGGTCCTCCAGGTACTTAGCCGCAGAACCAAGAACAATCCATGCCTCATCGGAGAGCCCGGTGTCGGTAAGACGGCAATCGCCGAAGGCCTGGCCCAGTTAATCTACGCCGGCAATGTTCCTGAACTCCTGCGGGGCAAGCGTCTGGTTACTCTGGAGCTATCCTCCGTTGTGGCCGGAACCAAGTACCGGGGCGAGTTTGAAGAGCGCTTGAAAAAAATGACTGAAGAGGTCAAGGCCGCCGGCGACGTCATTCTGTTTATCGATGAACTCCACACTATCATCGGAGCTGGCGGTGCCGAGGGTGCTCTGGATGCCGCCAACATTATAAAGCCGGCCCTCTCCCGGGGTGAATTGCAG
>DAIOXA010000243.1:1879-3268 GCA_036758185.1 Bacillota bacterium | reverse complement strand
GCCAGGACGACGCCGGGAAAGTCCTCGAGAAAGTCTTCCAGCACCGTCAGCGTCTCAATATCCAGGTCGTTGGTGGGTTCGTCCAGCAGAAGGACATTGGGTTCTTCCATGAGGATACCCAGCAAGTACAGGCGGCGGCGCTCGCCCCCGGAGAGGTCCCGGATATAGGTCCACTGGTCAGAACCCTCAAAGAGGAAGCGCTCCAACATCTTGGAGGCGCTGATGGTGTCCCCCGAGGCGGTCTTGACCGCCAGGCGGATGCCCTCAATGTACTGAAGGACCCGAAGGTTATCGTCCAACTCTTGAGATTGCTGGCGATAGTAGCCTATCTGCACCGTCTGCCCCTGTTCTACAGTTCCGGTAGTTGGTTGGGCAATACCTGCAATGATGTCCAGCAGCGTGGTCTTGCCGCTGCCATTGGGACCGACGATGCCGATGCGATCCCGGGGCAGCAGGGTATAACTAAAGTCTTGAATTAGTTTACGCTGGCCATGGTCCTTGCCGACGCCCTGCAAACTGATGATCTTTTTGCCCAGGCGCGCTGCGGGGATATCCAGCTCTATTTGACTCTTTTCTGGTCTAAAGGTCTGGCGGTTGAGTTCCCGGAACATCTTTTTCCGGGACCGGCCCTGGGCACCCTGGAGC
The DNA here is from genome assembly GCA_036758185.1 of Bacillota bacterium. Classification (GTDB taxonomy): domain Bacteria; phylum Bacillota; class Proteinivoracia; order UBA4975; family UBA4975; genus DAIOXA01. The sequence continues at coordinate 2,623 of DAIOXA010000243.1, read as the reverse complement.
ATCCAGGTCAGTTCCCGCTTGAGGGCGGCCCGGTGTTTGCGAGCTGCGGCGTGCTCTGCTTCGGCCCTTTCCTCTTTTAGTTCCAGGTACTTTTGGTAGCCCCCGGCGCAGTCCAAGAGTTCTCCCCGGTCCAACTCCAGGATACGATTGGCAATTCGGGAGAGCAGCCAGCGGTCGTGGGTGATGAGAAGCAGGGCGCCGGAACGCTTGTGCAGGTAGTCCTCTAACCAGATGATGGCTGAGGTGTCCAGGTGGTTGGTGGGTTCGTCCAGCACCAGGAGGTCGCTGGGTGTGATGAGGGCCCGGGCCAGGGCGATGCGCTTGCTCTCTCCCCCAGAGAGAGTGGCCGTAGGGGTCTGGGGATCAGGGGCGCCCAGGCGGGAAAGGGCGGCTATGGCGCTACTTTCCAACTCCCAGGCCCCCAGGCGATCCAGCTGTACATTGCTGCGGGCTAATTCCTGCTGCAGCCGGGAATTGCCGGGGTCTGCCTCCTGGCGTTGAAGCAAGCCATGATGGGCATAAAGGGCCTGCAGGACGGGATCGTCGCCGCGGAAGACTTCCCGGAGCACGGTGCTGTCGGCAGCGAATTCCGGATGCTGGGGTAGATGGTGGATCTTGAGAATGCCAGCCCTCACTACAATGCCTGAATCTGGCTCTTCCGCCCCGGCGATGATGGCAGCCAACGTCGACTTGCCCGAGCCATTACTGCCGATGAGGGCGAGACGACACTGGGAAGTGATGCCC
>DAIOXA010000243.1:1511-1869 GCA_036758185.1 Bacillota bacterium | reverse complement strand
TAGCTCTTGCTGACATTTTCTAAGTTGAGAATATGCATTGTCTGTCTCCTGTGCTATTTTTCTGTGCCCTGGGGCGACGGGCTGGGCTTGTTGTAAATGGTGCGGGAAGGCAGGGCTATCGACACTCCTTCGTCTTCTAGAATCTCCATCATCTGAAAGAGAATGCCTTCTCGGGCTTGTAGCCATTCGCCCCACACTGTGGTTTTGGTAAAAAAGTATATGTAGATGTCCAAGCCCCGTTCGCCGAATTTCTCAAAGTTGGCAAAGATGGTGGCGGGATGAACTTCGGGGTGGGTGGTCAAGAGCTTGCGGATGCGCAGGATGCACCGCTCCAGGGTGTGCCGGGGCGTGGCATAAT
>DAIOXA010000243.1:281-1479 GCA_036758185.1 Bacillota bacterium | reverse complement strand
CATCCTGGTCCAGTTAGTAATGGGTTGTTTGGCCAACACAGAATTGGGCATGGTAATCAGGGCCTGGGCAAAGGTGCGCACCTTGGTGCTGCGGAAGGTTATATCCTCCACCGTCCCCTCTACTTCCCCGGCCAAAATCCAGTCCCCAATGGTAAAGGGCTTTTCTGTGAGAATGACGATGCCGCCGAAGATATTGGCCACTGTATCTTGGGCAGCCAGGGCAAAGGCCAGACCGCCGATACCCAGCCCGGCCACAAAGCCTGTGATGTCGTAACCCCATTCTTGGACCAGTATGGTAAAGCTGATGGCGATGATGACTGCCCGAATGGTCTTGGAAAGCAAGGACAGGAACAACTTATCCAGGTCGTAGGCGCTGCCAATCTTGATGAGCAGGCCAGAGGTAGAGCTGACCAGGTTGTACAGTCCCTGGGCAATAAAGATGATAATGGCGCTGCGCATGAGGCGGGTAAGGAAAAACTGAGAGCTGGGTTCCTCAAGAAGGTACTGGCCCGCCAGGTAAAAACCTGTCAAGACAATGAGCACGGTCACCGGTTTTTTAAAGGCCTGGATCAGTTTATTGTCATAGTCGGACTTGGTCTTGCGGGTCAAGAACAGGAGAAAGCGGAATACAAAGGCCGAAAAAACCCTGCTCAAGATGTAAAAGCCCACAACTAGCCCTAAGGCAATTGTATATTCCAGCAAATTCTCCTGCCAGTAAGTTACCACACCACTAAAGTTCATTATAATTCCCCCTCGTACGTGTTTATATCATACCGATTAATTTCCTTCAACGGCAAGTGACAGAGAACTAGCCCTTGCACAAATATTCCCCAAAAGGTATACTGCGGGTAATAACAAGCAAATGGGGGTAAAATATTAAAAGAACCGACGCCGCAGCGTCGGATTTTTTCATCACTCACTGAGGGATTCTACCAGTTCCACCAGGGCATCTACTGCCTGCTGGGCATCCTCACCATCGGCCCTAATTAAAATTACGGTCCCCTGGCCAACACCCAGGGACATTACCCCCATAATGCTCTTGGCGTTGATTTCTTTGGAATCCTTGATTATGTGAATTTCGCTCTTAAACTGATTGGCCTTTTGGACAAAGAGCGCTGCCGGACGGGCATGGAGGCCTGTTTTGTTTTGCACCGTTACTTTTCTTTCTGCCATGGCTATTTCCCCTTTGTTATTTTTC
>DAIOXA010000243.1:0-271 GCA_036758185.1 Bacillota bacterium | reverse complement strand
ACAAAAGCCCTTTACTTGTCAGATCCATGACTAATTTCTGCCAAGGCCACCAGGCGACGTAGCCTGTAGTTTACCGCGGATTTGGACAAAGGGGGATTGGCCAACTGACCCAATTCTTCCAAGGTGGCCTCGGGATGGTCGAGGCGCAAGCGGGCCATTTGCCTGAGGCCTGGGTTCAGCGACTCCAGCCCCTTTAGCGCCGCCAAGCGGCGAATTGCCATGACTTGGCGCTGGGCGGCGTTGACAGTCTTGCTGACATTATACGTCTCAC
>DAIOXA010000242.1:0-3311 GCA_036758185.1 Bacillota bacterium | reverse complement strand
GGTGGGCCTGGACTTGGGCGCCTCCAGTAAGGCCTTTGCCCAACTCAAGGACTGTGGGTTCAAGATAATATTGGTGCCCTTGGCGGTAATATTGGGCAGTATCTTAGGGGGGCTGGCAGTGTCCATGTTTTGGCGGGGGGCAGTCTGGAATGAGATGGCGGCAGTAGCCTCGGGCTTTGGTTGGTACAGCCTGTCCTCGGTGCTTATAGCTGAGGTGCACAGCCCCTTGTTGGGGGCGGTGGCATTCTTGGCTAATGTCTTCCGGGAACTGATTGCCATCATCGTGACGCCGCTGGTGGCCCGCTGGCTGGGACCGATTCCCTCCCTGGGGGCGGCGGGGGCTACGGCCATGGATGTCCTCTTACCGGTAGTAGCCAAAGGGGTGGGTAGGGAGTATGTGCCGTTGGCTTTCTTTTCCGGGGCGGTGTTGTCGCTATCTGTGGCGCTCTTTGTTCAGGTATTCTTGCTGTTTTAATGGAAGGGCGGGTCCCCCTGGGACCCGCCCTTAAGTTAATCCTGTTTTTCTGAGTCATAGGTTACTGCGACTTCCTCAGCCACCAGGGATTTAGGATTGTATATAGGAAGGTAGATGTTAAAGGTCGAACCCTGACCTAGCTCCGAGGTAGTAGTTATATGGCCCTTATGATTCTTGATGATGTGAAAGGAAGTGGGTAACCCCATTCCGTTCCCTTCTTCTTTGGTGGTAAAAAAGGGCACAAAAATTTTGTCCAGGTCCTCTGCATTTATGCCTCCGCCTTGGTCCTGGATGGAGATAACTGCGTAATCGCCAGGACTGATGGGTAGGTGTTCCTCATGCTGTTGGGCAACAATAATCGAGATAAGTCCCCCCTCGGGCATTGACTGGATTGCGTTGATGACTATGTTGTGGATAACCTGGCTGATTTGGTTACAATCGGCCTCGACCATGGTGGGATTACCGGGCAGAGAGTACTTGGCTGCTACTTTGGTGCCACTCAAGGCAAGTTTGGCGGTTTCCTGCACAAGACTGCCGATATCTAGGGGCTGCATATAGGGTTTGCTGTCCCGGGTGAAGGTGAGCAACCTGTTGGCAAGTTCGGCGCCCTGGCGGGAAGCATCGGATATGTGTTTGAGGTTGTTGTGGACCTGTTCATTATCGGTACGCATTCTGGCCAGGTCGGCATTGCCCAGGATGATGGTGAGGAGGTTTTTAAAGTCATGGGAAAGGCCCCCGGCCACAATGGCAATGGACTCCAGCTTGGACAGTTTAAGAAGTTCTTGTTCATAGCGCAGCTTCTGAGCCTCGGAAGCTTGCCTTTGGATTATCTCTTCGCTTAGGCGCTGGTTGATTTCCAAAAGTTGCTGATAGGGACGGTGTAAATTAGCCTCGAGCAGGGCGCTCTTAATCAACAGATATGAGGTCAGTTTGAGGAAATGCCCCAGAAAATCGTAGAAGCCTTGGGTGGAATAATAGAAGCTAAAGCTGAGTCCCGCTGCGATAGCTAATATATAGGCGGCGATCATGCTCAGGAATGCTCTCTGACTGGGGAAGCGTATTCTATTCTGTATTGCCCTGATAATGCTGGTCAGGAGCAGGGCGGCGAAGAGGAATTTGACGATGATATCAAAGGTGGTAAAGCTGCCATTGATATAGCTGGGGGGAAATACTTGCCACTGGAAGATGGTGAGGGTTGTGAGGGTGAAGGCAAGGAGGTAAAAGAAAAATACCGCCTTGGGCCTAATGGTTCTGGTAAAGATGAAGGTCGAGGCAAAAACGGAAAGCCCCTCAAAGGTGCGGGCAGATATCCAGAGCTGGGCTGCAAGGTTGAAGGGGGCATGGGAATGGAATATTGACATTCCTGGAGAGGCCAAGGCATGGAGAAAGTCTAAGCCCCCGACGAAGAGGTAGGCAATGCCAAAGAATATAAAATAATTGTTATTAGAATAGTGATGAGTGATGTAGGCAGCCGAGAAGATGAACCAGGCGACGAGGATGCAGAATAGTTCTACCACAGCATGATAGAGATTAAAATTCTGTTGGCTAAAAAGGAAGGTTGTGAAAAATAGCAGGACTAGGCCTCCTCCATGTATAGCTGGTCGGGGCAAGGCCAACATGAATGGTTGTTTAACCAAGCGTCTCCCCCCCCAAATTAAGACTTCTTTATCTATTAGTTGGAATTCTGCACAAACGCCTAATTCCCTCTTTTTTCCATAAAGTACGATGCGGCTTTTGTCGCTTTTATTTTGCCAAAAACTGTCGATGCTACTTCTCCCATCCAGGGACAATACTAATACAGACAAAGCTTAAGGAGGGCGATAATATCCGTGCGGTGATAATGGCCGGCGGCAATGGCACACGCCTGCGTCCCCTGACTTGCCAGCTTCCCAAACCCATGGTGCCTATAGTCAATAAACCGGTCATGGGCTACATAGTGGAGTTGCTGAAAGAGTACGGAGTAGAGGATATAGCAGTGACCCTGGCCTATTTGCCGGGGAAGGTTAAGGATTACTTTGGCAACGGCGCCGACCACGGGGTCAATATGCAGTATTTTATCGAAGAGTCCCCCCTAGGCACGGCGGGCAGTGTCAAGAATACCGGAGAGTTTCTCCAGGATACATTTATTGTCATTAGCGGCGACGCCCTGACTGATGTGGATATAGCCCAGGCCATCGCCTTTCACCGGCAACGCGGTTCCCTAGCCACCCTAGTGCTGCACCGGCAACCGGTTCCCCTGGAGTACGGGGTGGTGGTCACCGACAAGGAGGCCCGGATTACCCGCTTTCTGGAGAAGCCCAGCTGGGGCGAGGTCTTCAGTGATACCGTCAACACGGGAATTTATATCCTTGAGCCGGCAGTTATGGATTATTTGGCGCCGGGAGAAAAGCATGACTTTAGCAAGGACCTATTCCCCCGCCTCTTGGCCGATGGCATCCCCATGTACGGATATATCACTGAAGGCTATTGGTGTGATATCGGCGATCTCAGTTCATACCGTCAGGCGAATTTCGATGCCCTCTCGGGTAAGGTGAAGGTAGCCATCGACGGCCGGCAAGTCCAGCCTGGTATTTGGCTGCATGAAGGGTGTCAGTTGGAGGAGGGTGTCGACCTGGTCCCCCCCCTCTATATTGGGCGAGGTTGTTCCCTGGTGTCAGGGGTCAGTGTCGGGCCCAACACAGTCTTGGGGGCTCACTGTCATATTGAGGTCGGCGCTTCCCTCAAGCAGGCGGTGCTATGGAATCATTGTCGTTTGGGTCGGCATTGCGAGGTTCGGGGCGCTACCCTTTGCAATAACGTCACTCTGGCTTTGGGGGCTAGGCTCTTTGAGGATTCT